>NZ_BADV01000080.1:0-75222 GCF_000238895.1 Pseudoalteromonas sp. BSi20429
ATTAAAGAGTCGTTGCTTATTTAGCTGTGAAGCTTACTGGGCGACGTTCTTTACGAGGGCCAGTACGCTTATCACCGCGTTGGCTATCGTCTTTATCTTTACTAAAGGTGCGCTTTTTGTCACCAGCTGGACGCTCAGAGCGTTCTGCACGTGGCTCAGCAGGGCCTTGATCTTGTGTAATTGTTAAGCCCATAGGACGTTTACAAATAAACACTTTTTGGAAATGATCAAGTACATCTTTAGGCATGTTTTGCGGTAATTGAACCGTACTGTGATTGTCGTGTAAACGAATATCACCAATAAACTTGCTTGAGATGTCAGCTTCGTTAGCGATAGCACCAACAATGTTCTTAACCTGAACACCGTGTTCACGACCTACTTCGATACGGTAAGTATCCATAGGGCCTGCATCACGACTGTTACGTTCGCGAGGTTTACGCTCAGCGCGTTCACCACCACGTTCGCCGCCACGTTCGTTACGACGTCCACGGTCACCACCGCGATCATTGCGGTCGTTACTACGTGGGTTGCGATCGTTACGCTCGTTACGTTCACGAGGTTGAATCTTAACTTCTTCAACTTTAATTGGAGACTGTTGCTGTGCTAAACACAGTAACGCACCCGCTAAGCTTTCAAGAGGAAGTTCAAGTTTTTCAGCCATGTTAGTAGCTATCTCGTTAAAGAATGTAATATCTTTGTTTTCAAGCGCAATAGTTAATTTTGCTTGTAACGCTTCAATACGTTTTTCTTCAACGATTTTTGCAGTTGGTAATTCAACTTGTGCAATTTCAGACTTCGTATGACGAATGATATTTTTAAGTAAATAACGTTCGTTATGTTTTACGAATAAAATTGCTTTACCAGTACGACCAGCACGACCTGTACGGCCGATACGGTGAACGTAGGCTTCAGAATCTTGTGGTATATCGTAGTTGATAACTAAGCTTAAGCGGTCAACATCTAGACCACGGGCAGCAACGTCTGTTGCAATAACAACATTTAGCATGCCGCTTTTTAAGCGTTCTACAGTGCGTTCACGTGCTTGCTGGTTCATATCACCATTAAGTGGAGCAGCAGAGAAACCTTCGCGCTCTAATAACTCAGCAAGTTGTACTGTATCGTTACGCGTACGTACGAAAACAATAGCACCTTCATACTGTTCAGCTTCTAAGAAGCGAACAATAGCTTTATTTTTATGTACGCTTGCATTCCAAAACACTTGCTCAACAGATGATACTGTAGAGTTACGCGCAGAAATATGAACCTGTTCAGGATTGTTCATATACTTGCTGCTTATGTTTTGAATTTGCTTAGGCATAGTCGCAGAGAAAAGACATGTTTGCTTTTCGCGCGGTGTTTTTTCCATGATGCTTTCTACATCATCGATAAAGCCCATACGTAACATTTCATCGGCTTCATCAAGTACAAGTGCTTGTAGAGCATCAAACTTGATAGTGCCACGGTTAATGTGATCGATTAAACGACCTGGAGTTGCAACAATAACCTGAGCGCCACGACGAAGTGCGCTTAATTGGATACTGTAGCTTTGGCCACCATATAGTGCCAATACTTCAATACCACGAACATGTTTAGCATATTGTTCGAATGCCTCAGCAACTTGGATCGCAAGCTCACGTGTTGGTGTGAGTACAAGGATCTGTGGCTGTTTCACAGACGGGTCAATATTATTTAGTAATGGCAGTGCAAATGCTGCGGTTTTACCTGTACCCGTTTGAGCTAGTCCCAGTACGTCCTTTCTTTCTAGCAATAACGGTATACATTGAGCTTGGATTTCAGATGGTGTCTTGTAACCCAACTCTTCAACTGCCTTCAAAATTGCAGGAGAAAGATTTAGAGATTCAAACGTGACTGGTTCTGACATTAATACGCCTCAACGAATTTAAAGAGGCGCGCATTATATAGGATTCGCGAGGCAAATGCTTGTATAAATTGAAACTAATTTGTATGTGTTTGATGTTGGTCGAAATTTAACCAGTTCAATGTAGGGTTTATTAAACTGGTTAACATATTTAATACAAAGCTTATTTATACAAGCCTAGGTTTTCTTTTGCGTAAGCTTCAAATTCTGTAAATCCACCAATGTGATTTTGGTCTACAAAAATTTGTGGAACAGTAGGGCAAGGCTTACCCGCTGACTTTTCAAGGTCGGCTTTACTAATGCCTTCTTTAATTATGTCGATGTAACGAAATTTAAAGTCATCACGTTCATTTGATAATTGCTCAGCAACATCTTTCGCACGAACACAAAATGGACAGCCTTCACGGCCAAAAATTACGGTTAACATAGCTTTCTCCTCAATTTGGTTAATATCAGTTTAAATGAATGGAAAATTATTTAAAGAGAAAAAAATCGATTGCACCATTCTAATAAAAGCATAAATCATATTATGCATAGCAATATGATTTGCAAAATGCGAATGAAAAACCAGAGCCCTGTTTGTCTAATACTTAAGTCTATGAATGCAAGTGTGTTTACAAGAATTAATTTATGGCACATAACTTGATGATGTAGAGCTATACATTGGGTTAACGAGAATGCTTTATGAATATTAATAGTCACGTTTTAGAAATTATCCAAGGGGTAATAGGTAAATATTGTGAAACCCAAAGTCAAAAATTCTCTATTACCTTAATCAATAAGTTGCAATGTAACTACGTCTGTTTGCAAATTCCGCCAGAGCAAATGATTGCACAATGCGAGGCGTTTCTTACTCCGGCGCTAGCAGCAGTAAAGCAGTGCTTTTTACTTAACCTCGAAGCAAATATTCAGGGAGTTAGTATTCACTATCAGATTGATGATTCTGAACAAGTAAACACGTTGGATTTTCACGGGCTCTTAGCAACTAAAGAGTCTGTTAGTTTAGCGCTTGATGTTAGACAAAATGTAGACGTTTTAACTGATTGCGAAGCGTTACTCAAAAGCTGTTTGAAAATGTCAGCTAATACTCACGATCGTTTTGGTTTAAATTTTAAATTATTTAATAGCACGCTTAGAGAGTCTGCACAGCTAGAGGATTTACGCCATCTTAGTGGTAACGCATTAATTGATAAATTAAATAGTGACAGCTTAAATACACACATAAAGTTGTGCTCTATTAACGACATTTACGAGCTGAGCCAAGCTCATAAACTATCTAAAAAAATATTAGGCTGGCCATTTTTTGATACCGACTTAATTACTATTTTAACAACATTTCACACACAAACACGTTTATCGGTATTAGTAGCAGACGACAGCTTACCGAGCCAAATTGCTACAAAAGTAATGCTTGAAATGCTGGGCTGCTTAGTAACGTGTGCAGAAAATGGTGCCAGTGCATTAACACTTGCTCAAAATGAACCATTTGACTTGCTACTTTTAGATGAGCGTATGCCAGGAATGTTTGGTAGCGATGTGGCGCAGCAATTAGTTAGGCAAAATACACCTAATAACAATACTCCTAAAGTTATTTTAACGGGGTTAACAGGCGATGAGCAAATAGCTGAGTTGTTTGATAAAGGAATTACTCACTATTTACAGAAGCCAGTGACAAAAGCGGTACTTGAGAAATTTATTAAACCTTGGCAGTTAGCCTCTTAAATTGATTAATAAGGAGAGAGTTATGGATGATTTCTCTAAGACAGCATCTATTTTAATTAGTTTTCAAAATAATTACTTTTTGCCAAAAGGCATTTTGTATGACGAGGTTGAAGAGTCATCAAAAATTACTGGCGTGGGGGAAAATACACTCTATTTATTGACCTTCTGCGCAGAGCAATTTGCTTTAGTTATTAATACACCCATTCACTTTACGCAAAACTATAGCGAGCTTAAAAATCCGATTGGTATATTAAAAGTCATTGCGGTGGGGGCATTTAAAGCAGGTTCGTACGGTGCTCAAACCATTAAGCAGCTAGACCTTTTTAGTAATATTATAGAGGTGGTATTTGGGAAAAGAAGTTTAAATGCTTTTACACATATAGGTTTAGCCGAAAACATCAAAAAACATGCGACCACTAATATAATTTTAGCGGGTACTGTGTCTTCTATCTGTATTGATTCAACTGTGCGCACTGCTGTTGCACTTGGTTCTAATGCCACTATTTTAAGTGACTGCACACCGAGACGCACTCCTTTTGAACAAGCATTCTACTGTGAAAAGGTTTCCCTTCTTTATGCACGAGTTTGTCAGAGTAATACTTTTATAAAGTATTGGAGAGATCATGAATAATAATGATGAGCTACAAGTTCAAATCCAATATGCACTAGTTGAAAAACTTTCCAATAGTAATCGACGTCAAGCAAAGCTATTAGCTATTTTAGATGAGTGTATTTTTGAGTGTGATAAACATTTGAATTTTACTTATATTAATGAAGCTTGGGAGAAGAAGTTAGGTTACTCAACCGATTCATTAATTGGCTCCAATATTACTAAGTTAATGAATTGCGATGATATTATGCATTTTGTCGCATACAGCTGTTGTTTACTAGAAGGGAAGCAGGCTCCCAGTGTAGAAATACAAATTAAAAGCAGCATCGGGCTCATGAACTGGTTTGAGTTAAGGTTAGTTTATGATGAAAAAAGCGGCTTTATAGGCTCGTTCTATGACATTCAACGTCATAAAGATTCTCAATTTTTGCTAACGCAACAGCAAAAATATGTTAAACGCTTATCGCTTGTTGCGAGCCATACAAATAACTTAGTGATTATTACAGATAAGTTTGGTGTGATTGAGTGGGTTAACAATAGTTTTGAAGTACTTACAGGTTACACCTGTGATGAGGTTATAGGCACTAGCCCAGGTCAATTGCTACAAGGGCCAAAAACATGTGAAAAAAGTCGTAAGGTTATGTCTCACGCTGTAAAAAATGGGCTTCCTTTTCAAGTTGAAACCACAAATTATGATAAGAATGGTAACGTTTATTGGGTTGCTATTGATGCAAACCCAGTGCGAGATGATGAAGGTAAAGTAAAGCATTTTATCGCTATAGAAACTAATATTACGCAGCGAGTTAAAGCTGAACAAGCAATGGCAGAGATAGAATATAACTACCACTCTGTCGTCGATAATATTCCTGATATTGTTCTACGCCTTGATACATTTGGCAATTTATTATTTATAAATCAAGCATGGCAACGCGTCTTACACAGCAATGTAGATGAGAGTCTTGGCTTACCTATAATTAAGTTTATAGCAAAAGAAGATGTCGAAAAAATTAGTAGCACTTTGCTTGATTATAAACAAGGTAAGCGTGATATACGTCGCTTTGATATACGTTTGATTAATGCACAAGGCATAAATAATTGGGTTGAAATGACACTTACTCCCATTGTGGGTGGCTACGAAAGCGATTTGTTATCTATTGCCGCAACACTTGTTGATATACAAGAACGTATTGAAAGCGAGCAAATATTGCTTGAAGCTAAACATCAGGCAGAAACATTAGCTGAGTCTAAAAGCCGATTTATGGCAAATATTAGCCATGAAATTCGCACGCCATTAAATGCCGTTATTGGCTCTGCAGATATTTTGCATCATACCGGTTTAACTTCTGAGCAAATGCGTTACACACAAATGATTAAAACAAGCTCTGATGCATTACTGAGTGTATTGGACGATGTATTAACGTATTCGCGTTTTGAAGCACAAGCTATAACACTCGATAATCAGCCATTTAGTATTGATACGTGTATTGAAGAAGCAATAGATATTATTACCCAAAGTGCTTTGCAAAAAGGGCTTGAGGTTGTTTTTGATTTTTATCCTGATGTCCCCGCTCAAGTAATTGGTGATCATGCACGTATAAGGCAAATAGCCATTAATTTATTAGCCAATGCGATTAAGTTTACTCAGCAAGGCGTAATAACGGTGACCGTTAGATGTACTTACATTGGAGCCAATAATTTAAATCTTCATTTATCAGTAAAAGACACTGGAATGGGAATCGCAAAAAATAAAATAGAAAGTATGTTTATGCCTTTTATTCAATCAGATAATTCAATTACCCGAAAACATGGTGGTAGTGGCTTAGGCCTTGCGATATGTAAGCAAATTTGTGATGTAGTAGGGGGAGATATTTCGGTTAACTCTGAGCTCAATAAAGGGAGTGAGTTTATCGTTAATTACCCGTTAAAAATAGACACAACCGACTCAATATTGAGAGAAGGGTTTGCAGCACGAAGTAAAAAGCCAAGAGTATGGATTGTAGGACATAACCAAATTTTAAAAACCGCGTTGGAGCACACACTCACTCGGTTTTCTATCGCTTTTGAGCACTATGAAATATGCCCAGATATCCCTGAGTATGATAGTTTTCCTGATGCAATTGTATTAACTGATCCTCTAATGCTAGCCCAAACACGCGAGTGTATAAATACATATAACTCCCTTAATTCACCATGTTTACTTATCTTAGACTTACTAGGTGAAAGCTTATTACCGCAAAATCTTAACGACAGAGAGCTTAGGTTAAATGGCCCTTTTAAAGTATCGCATGTACCGCGAGCAATTAGTTTATTGGAAGAGCAGTTATTTCATTTAGATATTATATTTACTAATCGTGAACAAAAAGAAGCCTTAGAAAGCTCTTCAGGGTTAACTCAGTTGAATGGGACCAATGTATTGGTTGCTGAAGATAATACTAATAATCAAATAGTAATAAGACAGTTTTTAGAGCAAAAAGGTTGTCGGGTATATATTGCTAGCGATGGGCAAGAGGCAATAACCAAGGCTAAAAACAATAAAATTGATATTATTTTTATGGATATCCAAATGCCAATACTAGATGGGATCTCTGCAACCAAAGCAATCAGAAAGTTAGGTATAGCCACTCCTATAATAGCGCTCACAGCAAATGCAATTCATGGTGATAAAGAGCGATTTATTGAAGCGGGGATGAATGATTATTTAGCTAAACCAATTGTAAGTGAAACACTTTATTTATTGCTTGATAAATATGCACCAAAGCAGGCTATTGAATCTAAGCATTTAAAGCTTACTCGTTTAGTGCAAGTGTGGGAAAAGCTGGGTTGAGCAATGAAGGTCAGGGTCTGTTGAACTTTCAGGGTTAAATTTGCAGCAGTCTGTTTGGTATTTAGGCCAGGCAGAGCCTATGCAGTGTGGTTATTCCCCATAAATGGGCGATAACGTAGCATTAATGCCAAACAGGCGCTGCCCAAAGGGTTCTTCCTAGGGGCTATTTACTCTTTGTTGCTCGGTTTTTACTTAGCCCGCTAGGTTACAAACCTCGCGCCGCGATTAAACCGCCTCTAGTTTGAACAAATTTTAATCCGCAAAGATCAACAGACCCTAATATAAAAAGTGGGTTTGTGTTGCATAAAACTTGATAAACGAAGAAATTAACCTAGTATTTTAGGAGTAAGTTAAATTTATTTTTTAGTATTTAATGAGTGTTTTTATTATAGTTTTTCAATTTGATTCGCAAATTGCAATTCAAAATAAAAATACAACGTTACGAATTATTTTTGGATTCTAAATTACATTTTTAATTTTTTTAATACTTTGATTTTGTTGTTTATTTTATCTTTCGTTTGTTTTTGTTTAGTTGGCACGGCTTTCGCAACATATTAAATATCAAATCAAGACAATTTAGTTAAATTTTTAAGAGGTGCAATATGCAAACAAATACAAAAGCCAAACAACAACCTAAAAGTAATAATTGGGTACTTACACCTGAAATCATGGTTTTGTCTATTTTGCTTGTAGCTACCTTAGTAATAGGTATTACAGTTCTGCGCGGTAGCGATTCTGTAGAGCCGTTAACGGACATACAGCCGATTACTTTTACACAAGCTGATGTTGAAAATGCACAGTCGATGAGTAATACGTTTGACTCGCAAAATACTAACTATGCACAACATGTAACAGCCCCTAAAAACGAAAATAACGACACTCTTTCAAACTAGAGACTTTTGCGCAGGTAACTATTTATTGTTGCCTGCGTTTTTTTATGTTTCCTGCCACCGTTTTAACTTTTTCTCCCTAGCTTTAAAATTACGTGTACGCTTTTTAATTCAAGCTGTGCGTAACTAAATTAGTTTTATCCAGCCTTTCTTTATACTCATCTTCAATTACTAATCCTTACTTTTAGCCAACAATTACTAACTGGTTTCTCTGTGCTGTTTGGGCTTGAGTAAGCTCTTATTTATTAATTTAGGTGCATTGCAAATTGAATTGCAAAATGCAAATAAAATAGAAAAATTTAAATACTCAAATAACTAAACTTAACCTTTTGAATTTGCTGTTTTTATTTTTGTTTTATTCACTTTCTAAATGGTCTGTAACTTGCTCTTGATTACATAAGTCACTAAGAGTGAAAATCGGAGCAAAACATGAATGCATTTAAGTACCTAGAAGCAGAAAGCCCAGTCAATCTCGCAAGATGGCATGAGTTAGAGAGAATCATGTCGGATGCAATGCAAAATAATTATTTTAAAATGGTTTATCAACCGCTTGTATCATTAGGAACGGGAAAGTTGGTCGGCTTTGAATCGCTAGTAAGGTGCCAATCACCCCGCTTTGGTATTGTAGGCCCTGATGAGTTTATCCCTCATGTAGAGCAATCGGGAATGATTTTAGAATTAGGTGACTGGATTTTTGAGCAATGTTTGTCTGATTTAAAACAGATGCGACATTTTGGTATGACAGATATTGCTGTTTCTTTAAATATTTCACCGGTACAAATTTTAGATGGTGATGTGTTTTCAAAAGTAATGGCTTTGCTAGAAAAGCACCAAATACCACCACAAGCCATTAAAGTTGAATTAACGGAAACAGCGCTAATTCATAGTCCTGATAAAATAGCTAAGGCGTTTGAAAACTTCCATAAAGAAGGCGTAAAGGTGTGGATTGATGATTTTGGCACTGGGTACGCGTCTTTAGGTCTACTTCGTCAATTTGATATCGATGGTTTAAAAATTGATCGCAGTTTTGTAAGTGGTATTGCAACTAATAACGAAGACTTTACGTTATGTAGCGCAATTATTGCGATGGCTCAACGATTGGGCTTACAAACTGTAGCAGAAGGCATTGAAGAGAATGAGCAATTACAAATATTAGAACAACTTGGTTGTGATATTGCTCAGGGGTACTTGCTCGATAAGCCGCAAACATTAACAAAAAGTATTGATACCTGGGCTCTGTAATTGTTTATATTCATTTTGATTTGCAAAATGCAAAAAACAAATTACTCTTAAACTACAATTCTTACATTTTATTAGTGTACGAAGCTTTAACTTACACAAAGGTTATCTATGCCTATATCAGAGCAGTTTATCGATAAAAGTATTACGGAGCTAAATGTTTTAATTCAACTTGAAAAGGATGTTGGAATAAGCGTTTTAGCTCGATTAGTAAACTTATTTATCGATGAATTAGTTACTATGGCTAACCAATTAGATACGGCAATTAATAATGCAGATATTATAAAAATTAGAGAAATAATGCATGTTTTGAAAAACTCGGCTGCCTTATATGGAGCCGCTCCTTTAGCTGCATTGGCAACACAGTTACACGATTCACCACCACCAACCACAGAAGAAAATTTGCACGCAGCGCTTGTTATTAAGCATAACGTGGATAAAACCAGAGATGCATATCAAATAATGAGTAAGAGTATAGCTATCTAGGAGAAAGCCGTGTCAGATATAATGGGTAAAGGCCTTGTTTATATTGTTGAAGATAGCATCGCAAGTGGTGCTTTGTACGCCAGTCAGCTAGAGCAAGTAGGTTTTGAATGTAAGCATTTCGCAGATGGATATTCTGCTTTGGTCGGTATTAAAGAAAAAATGCCTGCGGTGATAGTACAAGATGTATGCTTGCCTGATATAAGTGGGCTTGAAGTTTTACAATTTGTAAATAAACAAAAAAATCCTGCTAATGTAGTCATGATCACCTCAAATAGTTCTATTGATATTGCAGTGGAAGCTATGCGTTTAGGTGGCTTCGATTTTTTAGAAAAACCCTTCACAAGTCAGCGACTTATTAGCTCAGTAGAAAGTGCGTTAACACCCAAAGAGCAAGCTAAAGTACAACCTTTGGTTCAAAGCAGTGATAAAAGCCAAGATTTTGTTGGTGAATCTCTCGCAATGAAAACCGTTTTTAGATTGCTAGATAGCGCAGCTAGAAGCAAAGCATGCGTATTTATTACAGGTGAAAGTGGAACCGGTAAAGAAGTATGCGCACAAACCCTTCATGATTCGAGCCCTCGCAGCCAAGGCCCTTTTATTGCTATAAACTGTGCTGCGATCCCTGCTGAGTTATTTGAATCAGAATTTTTTGGGCATGTTAAAGGGGCATTTAGTGGCGCTTTAAGCGATCGTAAGGGCGCAGTTGAAGTGGCAAACGGCGGTACGTTATTTCTAGATGAACTATGTGAAATGGAGCTTAACTTACAAGCTAAGTTATTGCGCTTTTTACAAACTGGCATATTTAGCAAGGTTGGTAGCAGCGAGGTATTACACAGCGATGTTCGCTTGGTATGTGCAACCAACAGAAATCCAATAATAGAGGTAGCAGAGGGGCGCTTTAGAGAAGATTTATATTATCGTTTAAATGTTATCCCCGTAAAGCTCCCGCCTTTAAGGGAGCGCGGAAACGATATTTTGCTGCTCGCTGAGTATATTTTAAAACAAAAAAGCGATAGCAACGCTAAACATTTTATTGGCTTTTCTGATGAAGTTAAGGCGCTTTTTTGTAATTACGATTGGCCAGGTAATATACGCGAACTGCAAAATGTAATTGAAAATACAGTCGTTATTAATGATGGCGATGTAATAGAAAGAGATATGCTACCAAATTCATTTGGTCTAGGCGCTGTAAAACACTCAAGCTCAACTAAGTCAATTCACAATACAAACGATCAGAGTGTTCAATTATCTCCTATGTCGGTTCACGATATAGAACCATTATGGCAAGTTGAAAAAAGGGCTATTGAAAACGCAATCAAAAGCTGCGAAGACAACATTCCTCTTGCTGCTGCTTATTTAGGGGTAAGTGCATCTACCATTTATAGAAAAATAAAGGGATGGTCTTAAAGCTTTAATAGATTTTAATTGCAATTTTAGGTTGAATTAATAAAAGTTACCCTAAACTCTATGTGTAAGAGCAAAATTAATTTTTAATCTGAAATAGTAAAAGGAGATCGCAATGAGTAACACTAGTTTAAAACCTGCGGATATTATGCCATCACTAGTAGTGAGTGATGTTGATGAGAAAAAGGTAGATTTAGTTGACAGAATAAGTGACTCTCCGTGGAAAATGATTGTTGTTTATCGAGGCCAGCACTGCCCTAAATGTACTGCGCAACTCAACGAGCTTGCTAAAGTTCATAAAGACTTTAAAGAGGCTGGAGTTGAAGTGGTTGCAGTAAGTGGTGATAGCCATGAGCAGCTTAATAAACATCTTGAAAAAATAGATATTAACTTCCCAATTTACTATGGTTTAACAATCGAACAAATGACTGATCTAGGGCTACATATTAGCGAGCCTCGCAGTGGTGCAGAAACAGATCATCCATTTGCTGAACCAGGAATTTATGTGCTTAATGAAAAAAATCAGCTTCAAATGGTAGATATATCAAACAGCCCGTTTGTTCGTCCTGATTTAGAGCAACTGCTAGGTGGGATTAAGTTTTCAAGAGAAAACGACTATCCAATCCGGGGCACATTTATTAAATAGTATTCATTTTAAATGGTTTCAAAAAAGGCACTCTTCAGTGCCTTTTTTATTTATTTTTAATAAATTTACTTGAAAACAATTTTACCGTCCATATATAGTTAAGTAGGACGCCTGATGGGTCCTAAATTAAACTTAAACAATTGAAATTTATATTATTAATTAAACTTTGCTTGAGCTTGTTCAATAGAAAAGCACATGCAAAATATCGCTTAAATATGAGGATATTATTATGCGTACAGTAGACTTATCACCACTTTATCGTTCATTTATCGGCTTCGAACATTTAGCATCACTTATGGATGCGGCAGCTAATACAGACAAGCAGCCGAGTTTTCCTCCTTACAATATAGAAGCACTCGATAAAGACAAATACAGAATCACTATGGCCGTTGCCGGTTTTAGTGATAGTGAATTAACCATTGAGTCAGAAAACAACACATTAAAAGTTGCAGGTATTAAAGCTAATAAAGATGAAAATAATGAACGTAAGTTTATTCATCAAGGTATAGCAGAGCGTAACTTTGAACGTAAATTTCAGCTTGGAGACCATGTAAAAGTACTTGGTGCCGATTTAGCTAACGGCTTATTGAGCATAGAGTTACAGCGTGAAATTCCTGAAGCACTTAAACCACGTAAAATAGAAATTGGTAATAGTAATCTAATAGAAGGTAAATAGTCTTCTAAAGTACATATTCCCCTGATTATTTAGCCGCCTCATTTGAGGCGGTTTTTTTACTTAAAGCGCTTCTAAATTATTAAGGTAGTAGGTTGCTTGTTGCAGCGTTTGTTCTTGAAGTGTTTTATCTTGTTTATCCCAGTTTTTATATACCATACCAATACGTGGGTTCTTCTCTAGCCTGTCTCTGTGTCTATTCATGAAATGCCAATACAAGCTATTTAGCGGGCAGGCCTTATCTCCTACTTTTTGTTTAACATCGTACTGACAGCTTTTGCAGTAATCGCTCATTTTATTAATGTAGTTACCGCTTGCAGCATAAGGCTTTGTTGCAATTATTCCATCATCGGCAAACTGGCTCATGCCTCGGGTGTTGGGCATTTCTACCCATTCTATGGCATCTATATAAACGCCTAAGTACCAGTTGTCTACGTCATCAGGGTTAATAGCTGTAAGCATGCAAAAGTTCCCAATAACCATTAGGCGCTGAATATGATGGGCATAAGCGGTTTCAAGGCTTTGTTTGAGTGAGTGGCTTAGACAATTCATTTTTGTAGAGCTGTTCCAAAAATAAGATGGCAGTTTATTTTTGGCTTGTAATTGATTTTTAACTGCGTAGTCGGGCATGTTAATCCAATAAATGGCACGTACATACTCTCTCCAGCCTAATATTTGTCTAGTAAAGCCCTCTACTTGCGAGAGGGATATTTCATTGGGTCTTTGTTCGTATTCGCTTATTACACGTTTGATTACATACAACGGGTGGAGTATTTTTGCGTTTAGGGCAAACGATAAACGGCTATGGTACAGGCTGGTATTGTTTTTACTTTGATCTGTCATCGCATCTTGAAAGTGACCAAAGCGACTAAGTAAGTGCTCACAAAAGTATTCAAGAGATTCAATCGCTTGTTTACGCGTTGTTGGCCACTCCAGTGAATGTTCATTTATTTCACCCAAATAAGCGACGTTGTGTTTATTTAAACGAGAAATAATGCTGCTAACATCAGTATTGAATAACTTAGGCTCTGGGATGTCGGCTAAGTCTTTTTTGGAAAATTTATTACGATTATTACTATCAAAATTCCATTTGCCACCAGTTGGCTTTGCATCATCAATTAATATATTAAATTGCTTACGCATAGCACGATAAAAGTGCTCCATTGTTACATGCTTGTTTTTTGTAAAGCGTGTTTTTATATCGGTGAACGGTAATAAAAAGTGTTCAGTATCTGTAGCAATTACATTTAATGAGCTATCACTTTTAAACTTAGCTAATTGAGATTTTAGCCTAAACTCGTCAGGGTATTGATATTCAATAGAGTCGCATTGGTATTTATCGGCAACTCGCTTGAGTAATTCAATCAAGTCCTTGTCGTCATCGGTATCATCAAGTGTTAAATGTAAAACATTAAAACCTGCCGTGTTTAATGCAGTTGCAAAGTTTTCCATAGCATTAAAAAAAGCACACAGTTTTTGAATGTGATGTTTAACGTAGTCAGTTTCTTGTTTTAGTTCTGCGATGAGGTAAAGCGTGTCGTCGTCTTTTTGCTTGTACCATGAATGAGATGGGTTTAGCTGATCGCCTAGTATTAGTCTGAGTGTTTTGTGATGGGTCATAGTAAAGCCAAATTTTTTTATACGGACGTATTTAATTAAAGGATCGTTTTACTATTTAACTACGAGTGAATAGGGCAAAAAGGCTTAACCGATTATCAGGGCAATAAAGGCGTGTTGGATCATGGTGTGCAAATGAGTTTAATTAATGGGGAGGTTAAGTAAGTTAAATTGCCACCCTAAAAATTGTATATTTAAATTTTATTACTTTGCTTTTGCTGCATTTTTTGTTGTAACGAAACCACATTAGATACATTAAATAGAATATTGCTGGCAAAGTTTTCAAAATATTTAAGGGCTTTTTTCCAAGCGAGCTGGCTCTCAGGAGTAAAGTGTTTACCAAGGTGCTCTTTAAGGGTTTCGTAAAACGCATCAGATAATAGTGCAATGTCACTTTGCGAAACACTGCTTTTTTTTAGGTACATTAAATGATGTGCTAAAAAAGGAGCTACCGATGCTGGCTTATCTAAATGTTTAACAATTCGTTCTAACACACAAAAAAGGGTAAAACTCTTTTCGTTAAATTGTAAGGCTGTTGGGTAATTCATTTCAATGCTAGATTCAGCCAATTTACTGTGAAATCGAGCCGTGAATGCATGAAAATTTGGCTTAATAATTGTTAAGTTATTTAACAATGCTGATTGTTGTTGGTTCATTTTTATCTCGCTGCAGTGAGTAATAACTATTATTATTAAGTGGCATAAAATTGATTATAGCGGGCAGATAAAATTCTGCACGTTTTTTTAGTGTTAAAGTATGGGTTTTAGTTATATCAATTTATTTTCTAGTAAATTGTAAGCATCTAGAAGGTACTAAGGTAGCTCAAATTTAGTTTGTTTGATTTTCACTCAAAAATAATAAGCTGTAATATTTAATAATTTAGAGACAGCATTTTATAAAATTGATTGATTACTTATGTTACTTATATATACATTAAATTAGCATCTTGACGAATTGGAAATTTTACAAACTAATTGCGTATTATAGTTGCTAATCATCCCGTACATCCTTATAATAGCGGCCATTGTTTAGCATGTTGTAAAACAGCTAACAGCGATATTAAATTTAAAGTTTGATATCTATTGGCGCGGGATGGAGCAGTCTGGTAGCTCGTCGGGCTCATAACCCGAAGGTCGTCGGTTCAAATCCGGCTCCCGCAACCAATTCTACTAGTAGGTATTACCTTACTAATTTATATCGCGCATTCTAAGTAATGCGCGTTTTGCGTTTTAGACTATGTAGTTTAATTAGGTCAGTTTACTGACTCGCAACCAAGCTTGGCCCTAGGCCACACAGTTTTATGCTTTATTGGTGTGACGCCCCGCTTGGTTCGGGGCGTTGTTGTATCTGCACCTTGCGATTTGTGGCAATTGTCATCAAATTAAAACTTAAACTCAGTATTTTAGGGCTATAAGCCCTTTTTTTGTTTGTATGGAGGATTTTCGTGACAAAACTTGAACAAGATTTAGTAACCATGTTAACGCCTGCGGTAGAAATGTTAGGCTTTGAATTGCATGGTCTTGAATTTGTGCAAGCGGGTCGCCATTCTACCTTAAGAGTATATATTGCTCATGAGGATGGGATCTCAGTTGATAACTGTGCGGATGCAAGTCGCCAAATTAGTGCGATTTTAGACGTCGAAGACCCAATTACAAATGAATATGATTTGGAAGTATCGTCTCCTGGTGTTGATCGTCTATTATTCAAACAAGATCACTACGAGCAGGCGCAAGGAGAGGAAGTACGCGTGCGTACTAAACTTCCACAGGATGGTCGTCGTAATTTTAAAGGCGACTTAGTAGCAGTTAGCAGCGATATGATCACACTATCTAGCGATGGTGCAGAGCATCTGATCATGCTTAGTAACATCGAACGTGCGAATTTAATCGCGAAGTTTTAAATTCGAGTGCGAAGGAATAGGGCAAGCGAGGCATTACCCATGGCAAAAGAGATATTATTGGTTGCTGAAGCCGTTTCCAATGAGAAAGCGGTTCCAAAAGAAAAGATTTTTGAAGCTCTAGAGTTCGCTTTAGCGACAGCTACAAAGAAAAAACACGATGGCGAAATTGAAGTACGCGTAGCAATTGACCGTAAAACCGGTGATTACGATACGTTCCGTCGTTGGCAGATTGCCGCTGTATTAGAAGATGGTTCTTTAGAGAACCCATACAGCGAAATCACTCTAGAAGCAGCACAGGTTGAAGAACCTGATTTGCAAATGGGTGATTATGTTGAAGAGCAAATCGACTCAATCAAATTTGACCGTATTACAACACAAATGGCTAAGCAAGTTATCGTACAAAAAGTACGTGAAGCTGAGCGCGCTTTAGTTGTTGAAGCATACAAAGATCAAGAAGGCGAGCTGGTAACGGGTGTTGTTAAAAAAGCAACTCGCGATGCAATCGTGCTTGATTTAGGTAACAACGCAGAAGCGGTAATTTACCGTGATGACATGTTACCACGTGAAAACTTCCGCCCGGGTGACCGTATCCGTGGTCTTTTATATGAAGTTAAGCCTGAAGCACGCGGTGCACAATTATTTGTAACGCGCTCTAAACCTGAAATGCTAATGGAATTATTCCGCATTGAGGTGCCAGAAATTGGCGAAGAGATGATTGAATTACGTGCAGCAGCACGTGATCCAGGTTCACGCGCTAAAATTGCTGTTAAATCTAACGACAAACGCATAGACCCAATTGGTGCATGTGTTGGTATGCGTGGGGCACGAGTTCAGGCTGTATCGTCAGAACTTGGCGGTGAGCGTGTTGATATCGTACTTTACGATGACAACCCGGCACAATTTGTTATCAATGCAATGGCGCCAGCAGAAGTTGCTTCAATCGTAATGGATGAAGACACTCACTCAATGGATATCGCTGTAGAAGCAGATAACCTAGCGCAAGCAATTGGTCGTAATGGTCAAAACGTTCGTTTAGCAAGTCAGTTAACTGGCTGGGAACTAAACGTAATGACTGTTGAAGACATGCGTACTAAAAATGAAGCTGAATCTGATAAGTTACTTAACTTATTCACTGAAAATTTAGAAATTGATGATGAGTTTGCATCATTACTTATCAACGAAGGTTTCTCGACACTTGAAGAAGTGGCGTATGTACCAGCGTCTGAATTTTTAGAAATTGATGGTCTTGATGAAGAGACTGTAGATTTACTGCGCTCACGCGCAAAAGATGCATTGACAACTAAAGCACTTAAAACGGAAGAAAGCTTAGATGGCGCAGAGCCAGCTGAAGACTTACTTGCGCTTGAAGGCTTAGAGCGTCACTTAGCATTTGTTATGGCAAGCAAGGGTGTTGTTACACTTGAAGACTTGGCAGAGCAAGGTATTGACGAATTAGTTGATATCACAGAACTTTCATCTGAAAAAGCGGGTGAACTGATTATGGCTGCACGAAACATTTGTTGGTTTGCAGACGAGTAATTTATTAACGGAGGTATTACACACTATGGCAGAAGTAAATGTTGAAAAACTAGCCGGCGATATAGGTACGACTGTTGATAAATTGCTACAGCAGTTTTCACAAGCAGGTATCACTAAGCAAGCAACTGATAACGTAACAGAAGCTGAAAAAGCAACGTTACTTGATCATTTAAGCAAGCATCATGGCGGTACAGGTTCAGATGGCCCAGCGCGTATGACTTTACAACGTAAGAGCAAAAGCACTTTAAGTGTTACGGGCTCTACTGGTAAAGCAAAAGATGTTCAAGTTGAAGTTCGCAAAACACGTACTTACGTGAAGAAAAGCGCAATGGAACAAGAGCAAGAGCAAGCTCGCTTAGCTGCTGAAGAAAAAGTGCGTCTTGAAGAGCAGCAAAAAGCTGACCAAGAAGCCGCAGAATTAAAAGCGAAACAAGAGGCAGAACGCAAAGCGAAAGAAGAAGCCGACCGTAAAGCCAAAGAAGAAGCTAAACGCAAAGCTGATGCAGAGCGTAAAGCGAAACAAAAGCAGATGACCCCAGAGCAAAGTGCTAAGTCTGAGAAAGATCGCATAGAAGCTGAGCGTCTGCAAAAAGAAGCAGAAGAGGCCGCATTGAAGAAAGCTGAAGAAGAAGCGAAACGTCAAGCAGAAGAAGCAAGAAAGCTAGCTGAAGAAAACTCGGCACGCTGGAAGAAAGAAGAAGAAGAACGTAAGAAACGCGAAGAAACAGCGGATCACCATCTTACGACTTCTACTTATGCACGTGAAGCAGAAGATGTTGCCGATGCTCGTGATGAGCAAGGTACACGCCGTGCTAAGAAAAAGAAAAAAGCGCCAGCAAAAGATAAATTTGCAGCGTCAAGAGGCCGTAACAAGTCTAAGTTAAAAGCACCTGCATCATTACAACATGGTTTCCAAAAACCAACTGTTGATGTTAAAAACGAAGTGCGTATTAGCGAAACAATTACAGTAGCTGAGCTTGCATCACGCATGGCCGTTAAAGGCGCTGAAGTTGTTAAAACAATGATGAAAATGGGTGACATGGTTACTATTAACCAAGTGATTGACCAAGAAGCTGCACAATTAGTTGCAGAAGAAATGGGTCACAAGGTTATCATTGTTAAAGAAAACGAATTAGAGCAAACAGTACTTAATGACCGCCACGAAGATGGTAAGTCAGAGCCACGTGCTCCAGTAGTAACTGTAATGGGTCACGTTGACCATGGTAAAACATCAACTCTTGATTACATTCGTTCTGCGAAGGTTGCTTCTGGCGAAGCCGGTGGTATTACACAGCATATTGGTGCATACCATGTTGATGTAAACGGTCACATGATCACCTTCTTAGATACACCAGGACATGCTGCATTTACTTCAATGCGTGCTCGTGGTGCTAAAGCGACTGATATCGTAATCCTAGTAGTTGCAGCAGATGATGGCGTTATGCCACAAACTAAAGAAGCGGTACAGCATGCTCGTGCAGCTGGCGTTCCTTTAATCATCGCAGTAAACAAAATGGATAAAGAAGGCGCAGATCCAGATCGTGTTAAAAACGAACTTGCTGTACTAGACGTTATTCCAGAAGAATGGGGCGGCGATACGCAGTACGTTCATATCTCAGCTAAAACTGGCTTAGGTATTGACGACCTTCTTGAAGCAGTATTGAACCAATCTGAACTTTTAGAGCTTTCTGCACCTACTGAAGGTATGGCGGCTGGTGTTGTTATTGAATCTCGTCTTGATAAAGGCCGTGGTCCAGTAGCATCAGTACTTGTTCAATCTGGTACGCTTAACCAAGGTGACATTGTATTATGTGGTCTTGAGTATGGCCGTGTTCGTGCAATGCGCGATGAAAACGGTAAAGACATTAAGTCAGCTGGTCCATCTATCCCAGTTGAGATTTTAGGTCTTTCTGGTATTCCTGCTGCAGGCGACGAAGCGACTGTAGTTAAAGATGAGCGTAAAGCGCGTGAAGTTGCTTTATACCGTCAAGGTAAGTTCCGCGATGTTAAACTAGCACGTCAGCAAAAAGCTAAGCTTGAAAACATGTTTACTAACATGACTGAAGGCGATGTTTCTGAAGTTAACGTGGTACTTAAAGCAGACGTTCAAGGTTCTATCGAAGCAATCTCTGATTCACTAACTAAACTTTCTACTGATGAAGTGAAAGTGAAGATTGTTGGTTCAGGTGTTGGTGGTATTACCGAAACTGATGCAACACTAGCTGCAGCGTCTAACGCAATTGTAGTTGGCTTTAACGTTCGTGCTGATGCTTCAGCTCGTAAAGTTATCGAGACTGAAAACTTAGACCTACGTTACTACAGCGTAATCTACAGCTTGATTGACGAAGTTAAACAAGCAATGTCAGGTATGCTAGCGCCAGAGTTTAAACAAGAAATCATTGGTCTTGCTCAAGTTCGTGACGTATTCAAGTCTCCAAAAATTGGCGCAATCGCTGGTTGTATGGTTACTGAAGGTGTTATTAAACGTAGCGCTCCAATCCGTGTACTACGTGAAAACGTTGTTATCTATGAAGGTGAACTTGAGTCACTTCGTCGCTTTAAAGACGATGTTGCTGATGTTCGTAACGGCATGGAATGTGGTATCGGCGTTAAGAACTACAATGACGTACGTGTTGGTGACCAAATCGAAGTATTTGAAACAGTTGAAGTACAACGTACTCTATAATTGTTACTAGGGAGTATCGAACGCTCAGGTTAACGCCGGACGTTCTACACACCCTACGCTAAGATTTTAAATGGGGGCTTAGCCCCCATTTGCATATCCATTATTTAGTTAACTTATTATTTAATTTCAATAAGTTATTATTTTAGGACAAGTATAATGAGAGAATTTTCTCGCACTGATCGTGTTGCACAGCAAATCCAAAAAGAGATTGCTGTAATTTTACAACGCGAAATTAAAGATCCACGCTTAGGTATGGTGACAGTGTCAGCGGTAGAAGTATCGCGCGATTTATCTTATGCCAAAATTTTCATTACTGTGTTTAACACACAAGATGAAGACGCAGCAAAGCAAAGCGCAAAAGTACTTAATGAAGCAACGGGCTATATTCGCTCGTTACTTGGTAAGCGTATCCGTGCACGTATAATGCCTGAGTTAAAGTTTGTAGTTGATAACTCATTAATGGAAGGTATGCGTATTTCTAACTTAGTGGATTCTATTATCCGCGAAGATAACGCAAAGCATGTAGATGAAGACGTAGAAAGTGTTGATGCTGCTGATGTTTCAGATAGCGAAGAAGGTACTGATCACGTAGACGATACAGATAGCGAAGAAGGCACTGATACAGATGGCAAAGCGCAGTAAAGGCCGTGCAGTTGACGGTATTTTGTTGTTAAACAAACCTGAAGGCATTTCATCAAATAAAGCATTACAGCAAGCAAAAAGTGTTTATTTTGCGCAAAAAGCTGGGCACACAGGTGCTTTAGATCCACTTGCCACAGGTATGCTGCCAATTTGTTTTGGTGAAGCGACTAAGTTTACGCAGTTTTTACTCGATACAGATAAAACCTATATCGTTCGTGCACAACTGGGTGAGCGTACAACAACATCAGATTCTGATGGCGAAATTGTTAGCACTAAAGATGTGAACGTTACACGTGAACAGCTAACAAAAGAAATAGCTGCTTTTGTTGGTGAGTCTGAACAATATCCGTCAATGTACTCAGCTCTTAAGTACCAAGGTAGACCGTTATATAAGTACGCGCGCGAAGGTATTGAAGTTCCTCGTAAATGCAGAAAAATAAACGTGTTTAGCTTATCGTTTGACGAATTTGATGAACAAAGCAACGTATTACAAATGACGGCCCATGTATCTAAAGGGACCTACATTCGTACAATCGTTGATGATTTAGGCGAAAACCTAGGCTGTGGCGCACACGTTATTATGCTCCACAGAACCGCTGTTGGTCAGTATCCGGCAGATAAAATGGTCTCGCTTGATGAGATTGAAGCGTTGCTTGCTAAAGCGAAAGAAGAAGAGCTTGCGCCTTCAACTTATTTAGACTCGCTATTGCTACCAATTGATACTGCTTTAACTGATTTACCCGTTGTTGAAATTACAAAAGAACAAGGGGGAATTTTTAGTCACGGGCAAGCTGTAGAATTATCAATCGCTTTACCTGATGGTGCAATTAAAGTTGTTGCGGATAATATATTTATTGGTACTGGTGAGCGTAACTCAAACGGTCATTTAAAGGTTAAACGTGGTCTTGCTAGTCAGCAAGACGATTACGTGAAGCCTGAATAAGCAACTAATGTGCCTAACGGTGGCTTATTAGTTGTAGTTGGGGATAATTAGCTTGTAGTTATTCCTACAGTTGGTAGAATACGCCCGCTTAATCGTTTTGGCTGAATTAGTGATCGGCTAAGACACCTTTTAAATTTAATTTTTGGAGTTACTATGTCACTAAGCAATCAAGAAAAAATCGATATCATTGCTAAATTTGCACGTGCAGAAGGCGATACAGGTTCATCAGAAGTACAAGTAGCATTACTTACTTTTGACATCAACAAGCTTCAAGGTCACTTTGCTGATCACAAGCATGACTTCCACTCACGTCGTGGTCTGCTTCGTAAAGTAAGCACTCGCCGTAAACTACTTGATTACCTTAAAGGTAAAGACATCACTAGTTATACTGCGTTAATCAAAGAACTTGGCCTACGTCGCTAAGAACTAGATTATAGAAAAAGGAGCTTTTTAGCTCCTTTTTTTGTGCCTAAAATTTGTGTTTGAAAATAAAACAAATATATAAACCTATTGAATTATATTGTAAAACTCCTATTTCATAGCCTACCAATAGCTGTTGTATTTACCCGCTAATTAGCCCAGTTTAAATCTAGTAGCTAGACTCGCATTTTGAAGCAGCTTTGGTATATACTATGCGCGTAGGTAAAAAGGTTTATCTACGCTTATTCACATCATTGCCAATTGTAGTACTTAATTGATTTCCAACTGAATACAATTATGTACTGTAATTGGTACTTTGATGACAACTTATTAGAATACATTTAAGGAATATTTTAAGTGCAAGCAATTATTAAAGAATTCAAACTAGGTCAACATACAGTGACTCTAGAAACTGGTGCAATCGCTCGTCAAGCAGACGGCGCTGTACTTGCAAGCATTGGCGACACTTCAGTTTTAGTAACTGTTGTTGGTAAGCGTGAAGCACAACCTGGCCAAGACTTTTTCCCACTAACAGTTAACTACCAAGAGCGTATGTACGCTGCTGGTCGTATCCCAGGTGGTTTCTTAAAGCGTGAAGGTCGTCCTAACGATGGCGAAACACTTATTGCACGTCTTATTGACCGTCCAATTCGTCCACTTTTCCCAAGCGGTTTTGTAAACGAAGTACAAGTTATTGCTACTGTTGTTTCTGTTAACCCTGAAATCCAACCTGATATGGTTGCGATGATTGGTACTTCAGCAGCACTTGCTATCTCTGGTATCCCGTTCAGTGGTCCAATTGGTGCATCTCGCGTTGGTTACATCAACGGCGAATATGTACTTAACCCTACATTAAAAGAGCTTGAAGAAAGCCAACTTGATTTAGTGGTAGCCGGTACTGATAAAGCGGTACTTATGGTTGAATCAGAAGCTAACGTACTTGCAGAAGACGTAATGCTTGGCGCTGTTGTATATGGTCATGAGCAATCTCAAGCGATCATCACTGCAATCGAAGAATTTAAAGCAGAAGCAGGCAAGCCTACTTGGGATTGGACTGCACCAGCTAAAAACGTTGCACTAGAAGATAAAGTTGCAGCAATTGCTGCTGATAAAGTAGGCGCAGCTTACTTAATCACTGATAAAGTAGCGCGTAAAGAAGCACTTGGCGTAGCTAAAGATGAAGTTGTTGCAGTGTTAACAGCTGAACTTGCTGAAGGCGAGTCTTTAGATAAGCAAGAAATTGGTAAAATCTTCGGTTCACTTGAGAAGAAAATCGTTCGTGGCCGTATCGCTTCTGGCGAAAAACGTATCGATGGTCGTGAACCAGATATGATTCGTGCACTAGATGTAATGACTGGCGTATTACCGCGTACTCACGGTTCTGCTATCTTTACTCGTGGCGAAACTCAAGCGTTAGTAACAGCTACACTTGGTACAGAACGTGATTCACAGTTAATCGACGATTTAACTGGTACTCATAAAAACCACTTTATGCTTAACTACAACTTCCCTCCATTCTGTGTAGGTGAAACTGGTTTTGTTGGTTCTCCTAAGCGTCGTGAAATCGGCCATGGTAACCTTGCTAAGCGTGGTATTGCTGCTGTAATGCCAACATTGACTGAATTTCCATATTCAATCCGTGTAGTATCTGAAATCACTGAATCAAACGGTTCATCTTCAATGGCTTCTGTATGTGGTACTTCACTTGCACTTATGAATGCCGGTGTACCAATTAAAGCGTCTGTTGCCGGTATTGCGATGGGTCTAGTTAAAGAAGACGATAAATTCGTTGTTCTTTCTGACATCTTAGGTGATGAAGATCACTTAGGTGACATGGACTTTAAAGTTGCTGGTACAGCTGCAGGTATCACTGCACTTCAAATGGATATCAAAATCGAAGGTATCACTCAAGAAATCATGCAAATTGCGCTTAAACAAGCAAAAGCTGCACGTTTACATATCTTAGAAGTGATGGACGAAGCAATTTCTGCTCCTTCTGAAGAGCTATCAATGTTTGCTCCTCGCATATACACAATGAAAATCCCACAGAAGAAAATCGCTGAAGTTATCGGTAAAGGTGGCGCAACTATTCGTCAGCTTACTGAAGAAACTGGTACAACGATTGAAATCGGTGACGACGGTACAATTAAAATTGCCGCTACTGATGGCGAAAGTGCAGCTAATGCAATTAGCCGTATTGAGCAATTAACAGCTGAACTTGAAGTAGGTACTATCTACGAAGGTAAAGTTGTACGTATTGTTGATTTCGGTGCGTTTGTAAACATTCTTCCTGGTAAAGATGGTCTAGTACATATTTCTCAAATTAGTACTGAGCGCGTTAATAACGTGGCTGATCACCTTTCTGAAGGTCAAGAAGTTAAAGTTAAAGTACTAGAAGTAGATCGCCAAGGCCGTGTACGTCTAAGTATTAAAGAAGCAATGGAATCAGCAGCACCTGCAGCTGACGCGCCAACTGACGCGTAATTGTTAACTTATTAATCTAGTTATATTAGCTAGATGATAAAAAAGGGGCTGTTTAGCCCCTTTTTTTATGCTTTAATGAAACCTTATTGGACAAGGTCTGTCTTATATTAATCGCGATATATCTTGGTATTAAGGATTTTAATGATACTCAAACATTTAGCTTTGGCATCTTTTGCTATTTTGTCTTTAAGCGCTTGCCAAACTACAACAGATTCAGAACCAACCCCGATTGTTAATGTGCCATTTACTGCACCTTTAGCCTCTGACTTTAGAAGTGAAATTGCTATTGCACGCTACTCAGAGTTATTGAATAGGGCTGACTTAAGCGAAGAGCAACAAGCTAAGCTTTATTACGACCGTGGTGTACTTTTCGATAGTCTAGGTATGACCACTCTTTCGCGTATTGATTTTAACCGCGCAGTAAAACTTAAGCCTGATTTAGCTGAAGTGTATAATTTTTTAGGTATTCAACATACGCTTATGCAGCAGTACGAAAAAGCCTATGAGTTTTTCGATTCAGCTCTAGAACTTGACGAAGAGCATGAATATGCCTATTTGAATCGAGGAATTGCACTGTATTACGGCGATAGAGCTGGCCTTGCTAAAAATGACTTTAACGAGTTTTTAGCCCGTTCTCCTAACGATCCGTACCGTGTTTTATGGGTTTATTTAGCCCAGGCACAAGAGGATAAAGTAATCGCACTTGATGCCCTTAAACAAAATGCGACTGCGCTTGATGAATCGCAATGGGCGTATCAGTTAATTTCTCTTTATACGGGCGATATGAGTGAACATGCATTTTTATCAGGCATTAGTGATGGTGTTAGAACTGAGCAAGAATATGCGCAGCGTTTATGTGAAGCTTATTTTTACTTAGCCAAAATGCATCAAGCAGCGGGTGAGCTGTATTTAGCATCAGACTATTTTAGGCTTGCGCTAGCAACTAATGTACATGAGTTTATTGAGTACAAATATGCGCGTTTAGAACTTGAGTTGATGGAAGGTGTTGACGCAAGTTAAGCGTTTTAAATTAATAGGTGTATTACTATGTTGTTTGTTAATTACAGGCTCGAGTAATCACCTTGGCGCTATTGGCTTTTGGCATGTTTTAAATACAAAAGCCAATGTTCTACAAAGTTATTGGAATTCACCAGCTTATTTTTCTGATCACCTAGAGCAGTTACCAAAGACCTCTTTAGCTATACTTGCTCGCAGTAAAATTTCCTCAGCACAATATATGTATTCTCTTAAGCTTATTAAAAGCAGTCAGAGTGATACTGCAAAACAATTTTGGCTCTCAGCTATAAATGACTTAACAATCCCAGAGCGTAAAATATTAGCAACAAAGTTACTTGAGCAATCACGTTGGAGCGATTTAGAGTTACTCGCTAGTAAAAACAAATTACCAGCAGGAGATGTACTAAATCATCTAAAACTTCAGTTAAAAATACCACAGAGTAAAATATCTACCGCGTTTATCCACGATCTCGGTTTTTCATCTTTAAGAAATATAAGCAAACCTAATAAGCAATGTATGTTTAACGTGCTGACTATGAGCGATCATCGCAGTGGCTTATATAAACTTACAGAGTTTATTAATGCTTATAATAAACAACCAGAGCCCCGTGAAAATATTTTTTGCTTTTCAAAACCCGTTTACGTTGCGGGTATGCTTGAGTGTAAAAGTAGTACTAGTCAAATAGCAAAGTGTGACTGGCAATCATCTAAACTTAATAGCCAGCTTCCTAACAATTTTGATTTTATAGTGATGATGCCTAAAGATGGAACGGCTAATGTCACGAAGGGAACAATGCTAATAAACTCAAAAGCAAAATACAGTATATTTTTGCATGAGCTGATGCATTTTAACGGTTTTGAAGATGAATACGCTTTGCCTAAAACTAAGCAAGCATGGTTGTGTGCAAAAACGGGTTTTGTTGCACCTAATTTATTTATTTCTCATGGTGAGTCGCCGCCAACAGGTTGGCATAAAGCAAAGAGTTGCCAGGTAGGGGGTATTGCTTATAAACCTAGTGAAAATTGGTCTATTATGCAATATCAGCAGTTAGGGCTCTCAGCGCAGTATAGACAACTTTGGTTGAAACATTTAGATATGACCAATGGTAACTTTCATCGTCACCCTGGCGCGCTTACATTTGCAAATAAGGCCATATTAAATTAACAATTATCAGTATTAATTAATTGTTTTTTTAGGCTTAATAAATTGTTAGTTCTTGTTTAAAAAACACCCATACAGAACCGCTTTTTATAGACAAAATCAGTGTTTTTCAGTATAACTATAGTCATTAATGTCGTTTAAAAACAGGCAGTAAAAGCATCACTTAGTATTAAAAAGAGATGCCCTGATAAACTTATGATAATAAAAGGCCCTACATTATGACTTTGCTCTGGATACCCTTGTTATCCTTAATTGGCAGTGTTATTTCTGCATGCACAGGTAAGTTATCCCGCAATTTAAGCACTAGTTTAACGGCTCTTGCGCCTTTGACGGCTTTGGGGATTACTCTATACCATGCACCTGCCGTTTTAGCGGGCGAAACCATTCGTTATTCTTTAGCTTGGATCCCGTCAATAGGACTCGATTTGTCTCTGCGGTTAGACGGCCTCAGTTTATTGTTTATGTTTATGATTTTAGGCATAGGCTTGCTCGTTATCCTCTACACCCGTTACTACCTAAGCGCTAATGACTCAATGGCTAAGCTATATAGTTACTTAATGCTATTTATGACTGCAATGCTTGGTATTGTTATGTCTAACAACGTCATTCAACTGTGGTTGTTTTGGGAATTAACGAGCATCAGCTCATTTTTATTAATTAGTTTTTGGTGGCATAAATCAGAAGCGCGAAAAGGCGCACGTATGGCGCTTGCTGTAACAGGCGCGGGCGGCTTAGCGTTACTTGCTGGATTGATGCTATTAGGTGATATTGTTGGTAGTTACGACCTAGATGTTATTCTAGCGAGTAAAGCAATAATTCAATCTCATGATTTATACGAAGTAGCATTGGTATTGGTGCTACTGGGTGCGTTTACTAAATCGGCACAATTTCCATTTCACTTTTGGCTTCCTCATGCAATGGCAGCGCCTACGCCAGTAAGCGCGTATTTACATTCTGCGACGATGGTAAAAGCCGGTATATTTTTGTTAGCACGTTTTCATCCTGCTTTGGCAGGCACCGATACTTGGTTCTTGCTCGTTGGGTTAACGGGTTTAGCTACGCTGTTGTTTGGCGCTTATATAGCACTATTCAAACACGACTTAAAAGGCTTGTTAGCCTATTCAACAATAAGCCATTTGGGTTTAATAACGCTATTACTCGGACTTGATACTGAGCTTGCGACTGTTGCTGCTATTTTTCACATAATTAACCATGCAACGTTTAAAGCGTCGTTATTTATGGCCGTTGGTATTATTGATCACGAAACGGGCACGCGCGATATGCGTAAATTAAATGGTATGTGGCGATACTTACCATACACTGCAACGCTTGCGATGGTCGCGGCGGCTGCAATGGCAGGAGTTCCTTTACTAAATGGCTTCTTGTCTAAAGAAATGTTTTTTGCAGAAACGCTACACCAGCAAGTGCTTGGTTCTATGTCGTGGTTAATTCCAGTACTGGCAACTGTTGCAGGTGCATTAGCTGTTGCGTACTCAGCACGCTTTATTCATGACGTGTTTTTTAATGGTGAACCAATTGATTTACCTCGTACGCCGCATGAGCCACCGCGCTATATGCGTGTACCAATAGAAATACTCGTTGTGATTTGTTTGTTAGTGGGTATGTTCCCGCACTTTACAATTGATGGCATTTTATCTGCGGCGTCTTTAGCTGTACTTGGAAAAGAAATGCCGGTGTACGAATTGGCTATCTGGCATGGGTTTAACTTGCCTCTACTAATGAGTGCGATGGCGATTGCTGGCGGCTTATTTATTTATATTAATCGTAAATATCTATTTCAATTTCAAGCATCGTTACCACCTCTAAACGCTAAAAAAACGTTTGAACGTGTGATATTAAGCGTTATTGCTTGGTGTCAGTCAAAGGTAAGCAGTACAGAAAATGGATCACTACAGCGCTACCTTGTAATTATGCTAGCAGTAGTATTACTGTGTGCGGGTTGGCCATTATTTGAAATGCAACAACTTGCCGGTAGCATGCCACTTACACCTGTTGATGTGCACAATGCAATTGGTGCAGGCTTATTGATTATTGGTGCTCTTGCTACCGTTATTTGGCATCGCTCTCGAATGGTATCGCTATTAATGCTCTCAATTGTAGGATTAATGGTGTCGGTTGTATTTACACGCTTTTCTGCTCCAGATTTAGCGCTTACGCAGCTAACTGTTGAGGTTGTTACTATTATTTTACTTATGCTGGCATTGTTTTTCTTGCCTCAGCATACGCCAAAAGAGTCAAGTTCATTACGCGTACTTCGAGACTTAGCAATAGCCTCTACGTTAGGTGTAGTGATAGCGAGTATTTGTTATGCATTACTTACACGTCCATTAGATTCAATCTCAGACTTCTTTATTGCTAACGCTAAAATTGGTGGCGGTGGTACTAACGTAGTTAACGTTATTCTAGTCGACTTTAGGGGCTTTGATACGCTTGGTGAAATTACCGTATTAGGCATTGCCGCATTAGGTATATTTAAAGTACTTTCTCGAATCCCATTATTTATGCCAGCGAGCGACAGCGAAGGGCGCCCATGGGCACGAGAGCGCCATCCAATATTACTGGCGAGTATTTCACAAAGTTTATTACCGCTTGCGTTATTGGTTTCTGCATATATTTTCTTACGCGGGCATAACTTACCTGGTGGTGGCTTTATTGCTGGGTTAGTAACATCAATCGCGTTTATTTTGCAATACATGGCGCATGGTACAGCATGGATAAACGAACGCTTTGATGTTAATTATCGCAAAATTATAGCCTCAGGCATTGGTATTTCTTTGTTTACAGGTGTGGGTAGTTGGTTCTTCGATAAGCCATTTTTAACAACTTGGTTTGACTACTTTGATATTCCGTTTGTCGGTAAAACAGAGCTTGCCAGCGCGATTGCATTTGACCTAGGTGTTTACTTAACTGTTGTAGGCGCTACGTTAATGATTTTAGCAAGCTTAGGTAATATGACAGCAGATACCCAGAAAAAAGAGGTAAATATTTAATGGAATTATTGTACGCATCTTGCGTTGGAGTATTGGTCAGTTGCGGTGTGTTTTTACTGCTAAGAGCTCGTACGTTCCCTGTAGTACTTGGGCTTACTATGATTTCATACGCTGTTAACTTATTTTTGTTTTCAGCAGGTCGCCTTACTATTAATAAAGCGGTAGTACTTGGTACTGGCACAGAATACGCCGATCCTCTACCTCAAGCATTAGTACTAACTGCAATAGTGATTGGTTTTGCGATGACCGCATTTGTGGTTATTTTGGCAATACGTGGGCGCGCCGATTTAGGTAGTGACCATGTTGATGGTTATGTGCCTAACACCTCTGCAGATAATAAGGAGCAAAAATGATCCAACATTTAGCTTCGCTACCTATTTTATTACCTATGTTGACGGCAGTTATTTTATTGCTGCCGCCATGTGGTAAAAGCGTCAAAATTCGCCGCTTAGTTTCAATTGTAATGGCAATAGCTACTTTTGCCATTAGTGTGCTTTTACTTGTACATATTAATAATACAGGTATTAATGTTTACGCTATTGGTAGTTGGTCTGCACCATTTGGGATAGTCTTAGTCGCTGACATGTTATCTACCTTATTGGTTACGTTAACTTCACTTTTAGGTTTGGGCGCTATTTTATATGGTAGTGCTGGCGATGATGAAAAGGGCAGCTTTTATCATCCACTTGTCCACTTTTTAATATTGGGTGTAAATGGCGCGTTTTTAACTGGCGATTTATTTAACCTATTTGTTTTTTTTGAAGTGTTACTGATTGCATCATATGCACTGTTAATGCACGCAGGTGATAAACAAAACACTCGTGCGGCACTGCAATATGTAATATTAAATTTAGTTGGCTCAAGCGTATTTTTAATCGGTTTGGGTATTTTGTACGGTGTACTTGGTACGCTTAATATTGCAGATATGGCGCAAAAAGTATCACAGCTTTCGGGCGATGATGTATACCTAGCAAAAGCAGGTGGTTTATTACTATTAATTGTATTTGCTTTAAAGGCCGCACTATTACCTCTGCATTTATGGCTTCCAAATACGTATTCAAGCGCTAAACCTGTAGTTGCAGCATTGTTTGCGATTATGACCAAAGTAGGCGTTTACGCCATGCTTCGTGTTTACACGGTGATATTTGGCGAACAAGCAGGAGCGCTTGAACATATGGCGCAGCCTTGGCTTTGGGGCTTAGCAATTGCCACCATTATAGTGGGTGCCATTGGCGTTATGGCAGCGCAAGACTTACGTAAACTCACCTCTAACTTAGTATTAGTATCGGTAGGTACGTTGGTTGCGCTAATTGCATTGCAAAATGTAAATGCCACTGCTGCACTTTTATATTATTTAGTGCATTCAACAGTTGTTAGTGCCGCACTGTTTTTACTAGCAGACCTTGTTTCTACGCAGCGCGGTAAAGTTGGTGATAGGCTAGTAGCGGGTCGCTCTGTTAAACAACCATTTTTATTAGGTGTGTGCTTTATTGTTGCAGCTTTAACTGTAGTTGGTATGCCGCCACTATCAGGCTTTGTAGGCAAAATTTGGATACTTAAAGCCACATTAAATAGTGAGCAAGCTTTACTATTTTGGCCTGTATATTTAGTAACAAGCTTTGCGTTGTTGGTAGCGCTTTCGCGTGCTGGCACGACCTTGTTTTGGGAGCATAAAAGTAAAAATAGCGAAAACGCAGATTGTGCAAATGCACACCCGTTGCAGGTAATTGTAATTATAGGTTTACTTGCGTGTTCGCCATTGCTCGTTATTTTTGGCGGACCAATAAGTGAATACATGCTAGGTGCTGCTACTCAGTTACATGATATAAGCGGCGGTATTAATGCTGTACTTAAAGGAGGCATGTGATGAGATTACAAGCCCGTTTTCGTTGGTTACCAACGCCATTTCGTAGCTTATTTTTGTTTATGGTTTGGCTATTGTTAAATAATAGCGTGTCGGTAGGGCACTTAGTATTAGCGACTATTTTTGCAATACTTATCCCGATATTAAGTTTTTCGCTTCGCGAGCCTCAGCCACTAATTTTAAAGCCGGGCTTGGCTCTTAAGCAGTTGCTTATTGTGCTGTACGATATTGTCGTAGCAAATTTACAAGTGGCTTTACTTATACTTGGGCCATCTAAAAATTTGCGTCCGGCATTTATAAAAGTACCGATAGATTTAACTCATGATATGCCAATTACCATATTGGCCAGTAGTGTATCGCTTACACCCGGTACAGTGAGTGCAGAGGTTTACCCAATTGCTGAATCGTTACCTGAGGGTGAAGAGCCAACACAACGCTACTTATTAATACATGTGCTTGACCTTAAAGATGAAGAAGCACTTATCAAACAAATAAAACAACGCTACGAAGCTCCACTAAAGGAGATATTTCAATGTTAGACACCGTATTACTCATTGTTTTTTCGATGATTGGCTTATCATTATTGCTTAATTTATGGCGATTGATCATTGGCCCATCAGTGCCTGATCGTGTTTTAGCGCTCGATACAATGTACATTAACGTCATTGCACTGATTATTTTATATAGCATTAGTATGGATACAGGGCTTTATTTTGAAGCTGCACTGCTTATTGCCATGCTAGGTTTCATAAGTACAGTTGCAGTGTGTAAGTATTTACTACGTGGCGATATAATTGAATAAGGTGAAAACATGATCAGCGAATGGGTTGTATCAATATTATTGTTATTTGGTGGTACGTTTATTTTAATTGGCTCAATAGGCTTAGTTAAACTACCTGACTTTTTTATGCGTTTGCATGGGCCAACTAAAGCAACAACGTTGGGCATGGCAAGTATGCTAATTGCAGCTATGGTTTATTTTGCAAATTCAGGGCATGGCCTAAGTGTTAAAGAAATACTCATTACTATATTTTTACTAATTACGGCACCGATTAGTGGTTACATGCTAATAAAGTCAGCTATTCATCATAAGCTAAAAGCCAAAGAAGGCACTAAAGGCCTAGATAATGTAGAAGACGATTAACATAAAAATATATTTATAAAAGGCCGAATAAATTCATTTTATTCGGCCTTTTTAGTGACTGCTTGTACCCTTTACAAGACTAATTAATAATGTAACTATAAAACGATTATTTATATGAAAGGATATTATTATGGGTAAGGTACTACTTTTATCATTACTGATTTTTTCTAGTAGTTTGTATGCTGAACAAAATACTAAGCAGCAAAAAATAGATGAACTTATTAGTGTAATGAATTTAGATTCAATGGTTGATTCTATGTACGGCCAGGTTGAAGGCATGATGAAAGGCATGTCAGACCAAATGGGCGTTAAGCCTTCTGAACAGGCAATTTTTGATAAATACTACAGCGACATGACGACGGTATTAAAAACCGAAATGAGCTGGGCCAAAATGCAGCCGATGATGATTAGCGTGTACGACAAACATTTTAGTGAGCAAGAAATTGCCAATATGTTAGCGTTTTATAAAACAGATACAGGGCAAAAAATACTTGAAAAAATGCCTGTTGTAATGCAAGAGTCTATGCAAATGTCACAAAGCTTAATGAAAGATGCTATGCCTAAAATACAAACTTTAGCGCAGCAACTAAGCGACGAATTAGAGCAAAGCCGTAGCGAATCAAACTAGGGCTGCGCATGTTTGGTATTTATGCTGCGTTATCGCCTATTTATGGGGAATAACCACACTACATAGGCTCTGCCTTGCCTAAAGACCAAACAGTCTGCTGTAAATTAAACCACCAATGATCAACACGCCCTTAGATTAATACGCGCCTTACTTAGGCGCTTCTCTCCTAAATTACCCCCCTCCAGATAATACACGGCCGATATCAGCTTAAGTTAATTATGTTTGTGTCACTATACCAATAACCAACAATACTTAATCAATTTGAGGGATTAAATTCGGCGTTAACTGCGTTAAACATTTTGATATACGACTGCATGGATGCAGAGGCAATTAGTGATAACAACTAAATAACGAAACCTTTGCCTTGTTATCAACACTATTTTCTTGTCTTAAATAGGTTACTTAATTAAGCGAATTGGTATTATTTTATTAGTTTTAAAATAGTCATTGACCTATGTGTTGCACCTAGGTTTATTATGAAGCTACTGAAACACGACGGAGCTAAATTATGTATGTTAAACAACTCGCCAAGTTAATGGGCGTGACTGCCGATACTGTTCGTCATTACACACGTATTGGGTTACTTAACCCAATACGCAGTGAAGAAAATGGCTATCAAGAGTATACAAAGCAAGACCAGCAGCGTTTAAAGTTTATTATTAGCTCTCGTCAACTTGGTTTTTCACTCAAAGATATTCAACACATTATAGGCGAGTCAGAGCAGGGGAATTGTCCTTGTCCGTTAACGCGTAAACTCATTACTAAACGCCTAGAAGAAACCGAAGCACTATTTCAAGAAACATTAAAATTACGAAACAGAATGCATGCAGCTCTGGCGCAATGGGATACATCAGCCGATGGTGCAAATGCCAGTGACGTGTGTAGTTTAATAGAATCATTTGTTGATCCTATAAACGATTCTGCAAATAAGGAGCAGCGTAATGACGACTAATACAAAAGACACCGCGCAAAACTTTATTATTGAAGGTGCTAATTGCGGCAGTTGTGTGGCTAAAATTGAAAAAGCCCTTAATAGCGTGCAAGGTGCGCAAAATGTAGAAATGAACTTTGCTGAGCGTACAGTACGTGTAGAAGGTAAAGCTTGCGAAAGCACGCTTATTAAAGCAGTCGAAAACATTGGTTATTCAGCTAAGCCAATGAGTAACGAGTCTGATCAAGATGCACTTGATGAAAAAGCAAAGTCGGACGAGGCACATTACAAAAAGCTAATGCGTAATATGATATTAGCGTTAGGGGTCGGTGCACCGTTAATGATATACGGGCTTATTTTTGACATGAGTGTGACCACCGACACACAACGAATAGCATGGTTTTTAGTGGGTATAGTCACGCTTGTGGTTATGGCTATATCAGGTAAACAATTTTACAACGGTGCATGGCAGGCATTCAAAAACCATGCTGCCAATATGGATACATTAATAGCGCTTGGTACAGGTACTGCGTGGTTGTATTCAATGTTTGTGGTAATAGCACCAAACTTATTACCACAAGTCGCAAGACACGTATATTTTGAAGCATCATCGATGATCATCGGTTTAATTAGTTTAGGGCTCGCTTTTGAAGTAAAAGCACGTGGGCGCACCTCACAAGCAATTAAACGCTTAATTGGCCTGCAACCAAAAACTGCACGCGTAATTCGCGATGGGCAAGAGCAAGACATCGACATTAGTGATGTGGTAAAAAATGATGAAGTACGCGTACGCCCGGGTGAAAAAATCCCTGTGGATGGCGATGTTATTGAAGGCAGCAGTACGGTTGATGAGTCAATGCTTACTGGTGAGCCAATGGCTGTAAGCAAAAAAACGGGCGACAAAGTCGTTGCCGGAAGTATTAATAAAAGTGGCACTTTATTATTTAAAGCCACGCACATTGGTAGCGAAACCACACTGGCTAATATTATCAATATGGTAAAACGTGCACAAAACTCTAAGCCATCAATAGGGCGCTTAGCTGATGTTATATCAGGAATATTTGTACCAACAGTCATGATTATTGCAGTACTTGCGGGTCTTGCATGGTTAAACTTTGGACCTGAGCCATCAATTGCTTATGCCGTTGTTGCAATAACCACTGTACTTATTATTGCGTGTCCTTGTGCGCTAGGACTCGCAACCCCTATGTCGGTTATGGTGGGTATTGGTAAAGCTGCAGAGTCAGGAATATTAATTCGAAATGGTGAGTCGCTGCAAACAACATCTAAAATCACCACCATGATTTTAGATAAAACAGGCACTATTACTCAAGGTACACCGCAAGTTACCGATGTAGTTACGTTTAATAACAGTGATGAAAATACAGTAATGCAACGTGTTGCAAGCCTTGAAAGTAGCTCAGAGCATCCACTGGCAGAAGCAATTACGGCACACGCTAAAAAGCAGGGCTTAGCTTTAAGTAAAGTAGCCGACTTTAACGCAATTACAGGTAAAGGTGTAACTGGCAGTGTTGACGGGCAAACATTGTTGTTTGGTAATAAAGCGCTAATGGATAAATACGATGTAGCCGTTGATGATGCAACCGAGCAAGCTCAAACACTTGCCAGTGATGCTAAAACGCCCATGTATTTTGCAAGTAATAATAAGCTCCAAGCTATTATTGCAGTAGCAGATCCTATTAAAAAGGATTCAGTTGAAGCTATTAAACGCCTGCAAGATAAAGGTATCCACCTAGTTATGCTAACAGGTGACAACAAAGCCACTGCACAAGCCGTTGCTAAGCAAGTTGGTATTGATGACTTTATTGCAGAAGTAATGCCCGATGACAAAGTAAGCGAAGTAACAAAGCGTCAAGCAAACGGTGAAATAGTGGGTATGACAGGTGATGGTATTAACGATGCCCCCGCACTTGCGCAAGCCGATGTAGGGTTTGCAATTGGCACAGGTACCGATGTTGCAATAGAAAGTGCAGACATTACCTTAATGCGTGGTTCGTTACATGGCCTTGCTGATGCAATTGCAGTGAGTAATGCAACTATTTCAAATATTAAACAGAACCTATTTGGTGCCTTTATTTATAACGTGGCGGGTATTCCGATTGCAGCCGGCGTGTTGTATCCATTTTTTGGAATACTACTTAACCCTGTTGTTGCAGGTGCAGCTATGGCACTTTCATCGCTTACAGTGGTAAGTAACGCTAATCGCTTACGTTTTTTCAAACCAAATAAATCGTAATTTAAGCTAAGGAGTACATTATGTTGATGATTAATATAGGTGGTGCACTGTTAATAGCCGCAATTATTTATTGGTTTTGGCTATACAAACCAGAGCAAACACAAAGTGATGACAACAAAGTAACGATAGTCGTTGATAACGGTGTTTATAAGCCAGGACACATTAAAGTGGCAGCCAACAAAGAGGTTGTACTTACCTTTGATAGAAAAGACAGCGCGCCGTGCGCCGAAACCGTGGTATTTCCACAGCTTGATATAAGTAAAACTCTGGCAATGGGTGATGGCAACACAGTTAAACTACCCGTGCTTGAAGCCGGTGAGTATGATTTTCATTGCCAAATGCAAATGTATAAGGGCAAGCTAGTTGCTCAGTAACCTGAACTAAGTAGGTGTTGGGGTCGTATAGTTGCCTTATAAAAGTTATGAGTAGGAGTGGTTACATTAAATGAATAAATTAAACCCTAAAAAATTATTGAATAGTAAATGGACCGCAACACCTTCTATAAATAAAGAAAAACACTTCATTATTGTTGAGGTGGAATTTGATGAAGATGGTAATGTAATTGAGTGTATTACCGAGGCTGTTATGTCAAAAAATCAATATCCAATTAGTTGGCGAGATTTAAAAGATAACCAAAAGTGGCTACAAGGGTGGAAGTAGTTTAAATCTACATAATTTACCTCACTCCAATAGCGGCACATTTGCAGATAGCTGGCACACGATGTAGGTTTGCTTAACTCAAGCGAACCTATATTTTACGGCGCATTAAGTTATGAACTCAATGCTATAACTTAGCTCATATATCACATTCTTTCTGAGTAATTCGCCATTTGGCAACAAAACAGTTAATTTCAAAATATCCTTCCAAAATTTTTATAATAAATCTCAAAAACAATGTAACTTACTGATTATGAATAAATTAATTATTTAATAGTCGCGAATAAATCCTATGTTACTTCCATGTTCATATTCAGTTTATTTTGAAGACTAACCCAAACGCCCCCCTTATTGGCTTTTTAACAAAAGTGTGTCTTTTTAATTAAACTTAACTAATTGATTTATATCGATTTATTGTTTTTAGTTAAATGACTGTTGCTAAATAGCAACAATAACACCTCCCCAAATTAAGCTTCTCTCGTTTTATATCGTTTAACTCATTGTTTTTAAATAATAAATAAAAAGTGGCACCGAAGTTGTAATACCTAGAGTGTATTAAGCAAAACGTGATGAAAGCCAAAGGCCTTAATCGCAACAACCCAATGAAGGAATACTATTATGAAAACATTTCAATCAACACTAGTACTAATGGCGCTAGCTTCTTCATCAGCGGCTTTTGCAGCAACAGATTTTGATACGCTAGACGTAGATGGTAATGGCGCAATCAGCCAAGCCGAAGCATCAGTGGATGCTGAGCTTTTAAGCAAATTTGAAGAACTCGATACAAACCAAGATGGTGAGCTATCTGAAGATGAGTTTTCTAAGGCCTAAAATTAAAGCTTTAAACAGTTAATGCTCTGTAATGTTATCTAAATTCTGAGTTGCCAAAGACAACCTAAGTAGGCAAGGGAGCCTACTAAAAAGAATAACCAGGAAGTGACTAGAGAACACTATAGAGCAAATTTATTTAGGACACCGTATACTTTTGAAGGATTAAATTATGAAAAAGCTACAATCAACATTTGTACTTATGGCTATTGTTTCTTCGTCAGTCGTATTTGCAAACACAGACTTTGAAACACGCGATGCAGACGACAACGCTTCAATTAGTCGCTCTGAAGAATCGGTGCAAGTGATAGAGCAATTTGACGAGCTGAATGTTCAAAGTAGCGGTGGTCCGACAGAAAATGATTTTTTTGAATATTAATTTATAAACACTTTACTCCTAAAGGATCTTTGAAAAGGACTTCTTACCCCTAATCAGGCTCAAAGCCTAAGGAAACGATTATGAAAACATTACACAAAACTCTAGCACTTGTAGCCCTTTCTTCTTCTTCAGCGGCGTTTGCTGCGGTAGATTTTGATTCTTTTGATACTGATGGCGACGGCGTAATTAGTAAAACAGAAGCCCAAGTAAACTCGCAACTAGTACAGCTTTTTGATCAATTAGATGCAGATGGAAATGGCGAATTATCTAAAGAAGAGTTTTCGAAGGTTCAGTAACAGGCTCTATATTTAAGTTAGTCGTAAAGCCTTACCAGTCATACTCACAAAGCAGCTAAGTAATTAATACTTAGCTGCTTTTTTGTGCATTTAACTTAATATATTACTGTTTAGTCACCAAAATAGTGCAAAACTCGAGTTTTAATTTAATTAAGTTGCTGATTGTTAAGTTATTTTATTATTGGTTTTAAACTTGCAAATCTATTTATAACTTAGGTTAATGAGTATTTAAAATGGCGCGAATGAGTTATATCAGTAGTGTTGAGCGCTACCATGAATATGAGCATGTGATACACAGTTTACTTGAATCTATTTTGATGAGTATTGAGGATGGGTTAACTAAGGAGCGTGATACCCGCTACCTGATTAAGCAGTACCCATTTTTAGAATTACAATATTGTTTAAATGCAGAAGGTTTGCAGCAGGGTAATAATGTCTGCTTTAAACGGGCATATAGCAAAAAACTAGGTGAAAGTGGTAATCAACAAGATTTAAGCGAGCGACCCTATTTTTTGAACGCTAAAACAAGTGATAGAGTGTGCTTTACTGATCCCTACATTTCTATAGCGACTAACCATTTATGTATATCGGCGATTAAAGAACTAAAAAAACCAATTAATAATCAACATTACTTGGTCGTTGATGTGAGCTTAACGCAGCTTATTGAGTTTGTAATGGGTGATACTGCGCGCGCTAATATGTCGCCTTACTTTAAAGCGGGTTACGGTATTATTGTTGCGTGCTTATTTTGCTTAGTATTATTTTTACTGAATATCGTTTTTAATGATATATACGCGCTATTAACCCATGTAGATACCTCATCAGACCCACTTGAACCCTTTAGTATCATTATTTATATCACCCTAGCATTAGCAGTATTCGATTTAGGTAAAACAATACTCGAAGAAGAAATCCTTATGCATAAGGATATTTTTAGGCACTCATCTACGCGGCGCACTATTACACGGTTTATATCTACCGTGTTAATTGCTATATCAATTGAGGCGTTGTTAACTATGTTTAAAGCGGCGTTGGGGCAATCGGAGTATTTAATGCCTGCAATAGCGATGATGCTTGCAGTAGTGGGGCTTTTAATTGCACTAGCTATTTATGTTTATTTAGGAGCAAAGGCCGAAACGCTATTAATGCGGGCTCGTTTAAAACAAAAATCCTCCAAGTAGGAGGATTTTTATATTACATAACTATTAATAGTTATTTATTGTTTATCTTGCGCGCGTTTGGCTTTAAAGTCAGACTCGCTCGTCCACTTTGGCCAATCGCCATTGTTTGCAAGTTGAGTGGCTATATCAACAATAAGATCTATATCTTGCTTAACACCACCTAACGACCAATCAGCAGAGTAGTCGTCTGCTTCTTTATGGTACTTATGCGTAATGTACTCAGGATCGGTATCGCCCAGGCTCATAAATAATAAACTAGGCACGCCTTGCTTAGAAAGTGAGAAATGATCAGATCTAAAAAATAAGCCATTTTGCGGACGAGGATCCATTTTAACAACACGGCCTTGTGATTTTGCAGCCTTTGCTAAATAGTTTTCCATTGTCGATAAATCTTTACCGTATTGTAAAATGTAGTCAGTACCATCAAGCACGTTCATGCCATCAATATTTAATAGACCGACCATTTTTTTTGTAGGTACAACCGCACCCGATGCAAATTCTTCAGAACCAATTAACCCCGTTTCTTCTGCTGTAAAGTTAGCAAAAATAATTGAGCGTTTAAATGGTTTTTGCTTATTCATTTTGCTCATGATGCGTGCTATTTCAAGCGTGGCTGCAGTGCCTGAAGCGTTATCTACTGCGCCGTTATAAATCTTAGGGCCAGTATCCGTTTGTTTAGTACCAAAGTGGTCCCAGTGAGCGCTAATAACAACGTATTCGTCAGGTGATTCGCTACCTGTAATTTGTGCAACTACGTTATGCGATTTTGCATGAGATACTTCGTTTTTAAAGGCAAGGTTTGCTTTTAAGTTAAGTGGCGTCGCTTTAAAGTCATCATTTAATGCTGCTTGTTTTAAATCTTGATAGTTAAGCTTTGCGGCGTTAAACATCTTCTCAGTCGCATCAAGTGTTAGCCAGCCCATAACCGGTAATTTAGACGCGTTTAAATTGTTATCCATTAACGTGTATTTAGTGCCGGTGTTTGAACTTTCAACTACGCCCCAAGGGTATGCCGCAGGTGCTGTTTCATGAACAATAAATACAGCCTTTGCACCTTGGCGAGCGGCTTCTTCATATTTATAAGTCCAGCGACCGTAGTAGGTCATTGCATTGCCAGTAAAAAGGGCATCGTTTTGAGTAGCAAAGCCTGGATCGTTAACGAGCACAACCACTGTTTTACCCGTTACATCAATATTTTTATAATCATTCCACTTATATTCTGGCGCATTAATACCATAGCCCGCAAATACAACGTCAGAGCTTCTTACATCAATTAATGGCTGAAGTTGCTCGGTACGTGCGGTAAAGTCTTTGCCTGATTCAAAGCTCAAATCACCTACCTTTAACTGCATGTCCTGATTAGCTGTCACCATTGCCATTTTTACAGGCTGTAAGTATTTACCTTTATAAGCACCGGTTAAACCCAGCGCTTTATATTGCTCGCTTAAGTAGCCTACTGTTTTCACTTCGCCATGAGTAAGCGGGCCTCGGCCTTGAAAGTCATCAGAGGCTAGCGTTTTAATATGCTGTTTAATATTGCTAAGGCTTACACCGGCTGTATTTTCTAATGGGGTTTGTTCGCTTGCAGGCTCTGAGCAGCCAAAGAGTGCAACTAGCAGGCTTAGGCTAGCGCTTTTTAAAAGAGTAGATGCCATAGTCTTCATATTGTTATTTAATTAGGCTTTCAATATAAAGGAAGCACCGCAGCGATGTCGAATTTTTATAGAGAACTTTTCATTCAATTGCAGATTGATTTTATAAGGTGTATAAATAACGAACAACCTAAAGGAGCACATAATGAGCCAATGTAAAAAAAGTGGGTATTTATTTATAGCGAGTGGCATTGCATTTTTTGCTGCTGCAATATTAGCTGAGCAGGAGACATTTTTTGTGCTGTCTGCTTCTTTTATAATATTGGGCACTATAAGTATAAAAAAAGCGGCTTAATAACCGCTTAGTTTTTTTAGCTAAATATAAAGCTTAAATACAATACTTGGTACTAAAAGCAAAAAACCAGCATTAGCTGGTTTTTTAGTATAAGTTGCAGTTAGCTTTATGCGTCTGCAAGCTTTACGCGGATCTTACTTTTATCAACAGTAGATTGGTTAAGTGCTTTAATGGCGCTTTTACTTTCTATGTCGTTTGGCATTTCTAAAAAGGCAAAGCCTTTAGATTGGCCAGTTTCTTTATCAAGTACCAAGTTGCAGGTAGTCACTTTACCGTGCTCTGCAAATAAAGTACGAAGCTCATGCTCAGTGGTAGCACGAGACAAGTTACGAACTAATAGTTTCATAATGAACCTAAATAATTATGTCAGTACTAATTATCTCAAGTAACTCAGCTTTAACCTAATTTTATTTTAAAACATATATAAATAAACGTTCTATAGGAATAATTGTTTGTATCACACTGAAAAAACATAGCTTTTATAATTTTAAATGGATTGCCATCAAATTGGTTATGTTAATTGGTAATTGAGTTGTGGTTATTTGCATAATTAATTGGTAAGTTTATGTTTTATTAACTTACTATTAACTATAAAGCTAACAATGCCAAAATATAATCTTAAACTGCGTAATGTAATTACAACCGCACTTCTATCTTGTTTAGTTGTTGGTTGTGGCAGCTCAGGCTCTGATTCTACGGTGCAAAATAATGAAGCGATTACTTTACAAACTCCTGCAATAATTGGTGGTAATAGCCGAGGCGAAGTTATTAGTAATAGTAATGATGCAATAACAGGCTCATTAACCATTACTGATCAACAATCCGGTGAGGCTGCTTTTATAGCACAAGAAAATAGCGCTACTAGCTATGGTTTTTTTAGCTTAAATGCTGGTGGAAATTGGTCATACACACTTGATGATTTAAACGCTTCAATAACATCTTTAAGTGAAGATGAAACACTGCAAGACACAATAACAGTAAACTCTTTAGATGGTACTGGCGCACAAATTATCATAACAATTGTTGGTGCACCAATAACTCAAGCTGATGGCTTTGAGAGCATCTTGCACGTGTTATTGCAATCAGATGGCGTAGATTCGGGACTTGACGCATACACACTTATTGAAAATGCATTCGGCGAAGGGTCAATTGAATCTCCAGATTTATACGCTGGCAATCATGAAAGTGTTGTCCATATTATCGAAGATACCGATACGATAATTGGTAGCCATTTTGTATTTTTAGCCCACCGGGATGATGACCAAGATAAAGACAAAGGTGCAAGTGACAGGCAACGCAACGAAATAAAAACCTACGATAAATCACCACAAGAAACACTGGCATTTGAGGGTGAGACATTTCAATATAGCTGGAAATTTAAAGTAAGCAGCGAGCTTGAGCTTACGAGTAAGTTTAGCCATTTTTTTCAAATAAAAGCCCGTAACGAAAGTAACGACAACACCAATGGTAATGACGATCAGCCTATTATCACTCTCTCAGGAGCGCAAAAAAACAGTACAGGCAATCAACTGCAAGTGCGGTATAGCGCAGGATTTGACGAAAACGGTAACAGCACGGGTCTTGATAAAAACTTAATTGAAACCGACTGGTCTTTAATTACAGATGAATGGGTCGAGGTATTTGTACAAGCTACATTTAGTGAAAGTGGTAAGCTTGATATGACATTAACGCGCTTAAGCGACAACGCAGAGATATTTAATATAAGCGAGCAAAACATAGATATGTGGCGCGGCTTTAATGATGATGATTTTGCTCGTCCTAAGTGGGGAATATACCGCTCAATTGTTGAAACCGACAGCCTTCGAGTTGATGAAGAACGTGTTAGGTTTGCTGATTTTTCTATCATAAGAGGTAAGTTAGCGCAGTAAGCTATTTTATCAATTAGCATGAAAAAGCCGTTAATAATTATGCATTATTAACGGCTTTTTTTATTCTTTGATAAAAGTGGTTATTTTACTTCTTTGCCCGCTGCTTGTTGATCAGCATGGTAGCTTGAGCGTACAAACGGACCTGAAGCCGCGTGAGTAAAGCCAATTTCGTCTGCATACGCTTTTAAGCCGTCAAACTCTACTGGTGGCACGTAGCGTTTAACCGGTAAGTGATGCTTAGAAGGTTGTAGATATTGGCCTACAGTTAGCATGTCAACGTTGTGTGCACGTAAATCGCGAAGTACTTCTTCAATTTCGCTAATTTCTTCACCTAAACCTACCATTAAGCCTGATTTAGTTTTAACTTCTGGGTGAGCTTCTTTAAAGCGACGAAGTAATTCTAATGACCATTTGTAGTCAGCACCTGGGCGAGCTAGTTTGTATAAACGTGGCGCAGTTTCAAGATTGTGGTTAAACACATCTGGTGGCGTCTCGATTAATATCTCTAATGCGCGGTCCATACGACCACGAAAATCAGGTACTAAAATTTCGATAGTAATAGTTGGATTATGTTTACGAATCTCACGAATACAATCGGCAAAATGCTGAGCACCGCCATCTCGTAAATCATCACGGTCAACTGAAGTGATTACAACGTAGCTTAGCTTCATATCTTTTATAGTAAGTGCTAGCTTTTCAGGTTCAGTGGCATCAGGTTTTAATGGACGACCGTGAGCAACATCACAAAATGGGCAACGACGAGTACAAATAGCACCTAAAATCATAAAGGTAGCTGTACCGTGGTTAAAGCATTCAGATAGGTTAGGGCACGAAGCCTCTTCACATACCGAGTGTAAGCCATGCTTACGTAGCGCTTTTTTAATGCCGTCAATGCGATCGGTTGATTTAGGTAAGCGAATTTTTAACCATTCTGGCTTACGCAACATTTCAGTTTTTTCTGTAGGTAAAACTTTTACTGGGATCAACGCCATTTTTTCTGCGTCGCGTAGTTTTACACCTGGTTCCATTTTGACTGGTTTATTCATTCGTTTTCAAACCCTTCAGTATGCTTAACCTGTGTTGCATTAAGCTTCTTGATCATGTGTTTCACCAATCCTTCACCTGCACTTTCTAGGTTTTGAGGACCATCTAATTCTTTAGTTTGCACCATATTCATGCCCGCATAACCACATGGGTTAATGCGTAAAAATGGACTTAGGTCCATGTTAACATTTAATGCTAAGCCATGAAACGAGCAACCACGACGAACCCTTAACCCAAGGGATGCAATTTTGCTGTCGTTAACGTAAACACCGGGTGCATCAGCTTTAGCATAAGCTTCAATACCATACTCGGCGAGTGATTCAATAATGCACTCTTCAAGCCATGTAACCAATTCACGTACACCAATCTTTAAACGACGTAGATTAAATAATACATACATCATTTGCTGGCCAGGGCCGTGATAAGTTACTTGTCCACCACGGTCAACTTTAATCACCTCAATGTCGCCAGGAGCTAGTAAGTGTTCGTCCTTACCAGCCTGACCTTGGGTGAATACACTCTCGTGCTCTACAAGCCAAATTTCATCTGGCGTATTTTCATCACGGGTGTCGGTAAAGTCCTGCATTTTTTGCCAAATTGGCATATAACGCTGACGACCCAGTTGGCGTACGATCAAAGTGTTTTCGTTCACAACAAATCTCAACTATGGCTTAAAGCATGTGGCGTACGTCATCAATATTGCTGATCACGTTGTAAATTTCTTCAATGTGTTTGCCACTAGTAACCGTTGCTACAAGGCTTACTGACTCGTAATTACCTTTGCTGCTTGGTTTTACTTTAGGGGCGTAATCGCCAGGTGCTATTGGTTGTAACTTAGCTAAAATTTGATCAGTTAAGTTTACATTAGCTAAACCCATTATTCTGAATGTAAATGGGCAAGGGTACTCTAGGTACTCATCAAATTTAGTATCTTTAACAGGTTGAACCACGACGGTGACTCCTCATACAAAAGTGTGGACTCTATGCAAGCTTGAAGCTTAATACAGATAGGCAATTAGCAGTCTTGCTTATATGGGGCGCATTCTAACATTTTTCAAGCAAAAAAAAACGCCTCACAGTGGAGACGTTTAAATTAGTTACCTAGTTAATAGGGGAGATATAAATTACTGCATGATCTGTAAGCGTAAGTAATCATAAATTTTGCTAAAGAAGCTGCCTTCTTCCACTTCTTCAAGTGTTACTAGTGGGTATTGAGCAATATCTTCGCCCTCTAGTTGTAAGAATAATGTACCTACTTTAGTACCTTTAGCAAGGGGTGCTTCAAGCGTGTTATCTAGCTCAAAGTTAGCTTTAAGGTTTTTATGCTGACCACGTGGGATAGTAATTGGTGTATCTTCTAAAATACCTAAAGATACGTTCTCTTTGTTACCCATCCAAATACGTTGTTCTGCAAAGCTATCGCCTGCTTTGTATGGAGTAATTGTTTCGTAAAAACGAAAACCGTAGTTAAGTAGCTTTTTACTTTCTACCTTACGAGCTCGTTCGCTTGAGGTACCCATAACAACAGCAATTAAACGCATATCGTTTTTAGTTGCTGAGGTAACTAGGCTGTAGCCAGCTTCTGATGTATGCCCCGTTTTAATGCCGTCAACATCTAAGCTTTCATCCCATAATAATGAGTTACGGTTATATTGCTTAATGCCGTTATAAGTAAACGATTTTTGCTTATAAAGTGCATATTCATCTGGCACATCACGAATAAGTGCAGCGCCTAGCGTTGCCATATCGCGTGGCGTTGTAAAGTGCTCGTCAGTATCAAGGCCGTGGCTGTTGATAAAGTGGCTGTTGCTCATACCTAATTTAGCAGCATGGGCATTCATTAAATCAGCAAATGCGCTTTCGCTTCCAGCAATATGCTCAGCCATTGCTACACATGCATCATTACCTGATTGGATAATAATACCGTGGTTAAGCTCATCAACACTAATTTGTTTACCTACTTCAATAAACATCTTTGAAGATTCTGGGAAGTTTTTAGCCCATGCTTTTTCGCTTACCGTTACCATATCGGTAGTGGCAATATTACCTGCTTTAATTTCAGTACCAATTACATAACTGGTCATCATTTTAGTTAAACTTGCAGGTGCTAGCTGTGTATCGGCTTCACCTTCAGCAATAACTTTACCTGTTGTAAAGTCGACTAAAAAATAACCTTTTGCATTAACTTGAGGTGGTGCCGGAATAATTTGGGCGCTGGCTGAAAATACGGCGGCTGTACAAACTAGGCCGCATACACCTTTGAGGATTTTATGTTTAATAGATTTCATCATACTCATTAATGGTTAAAGTTAAAGATTCGCGTTACGCCATTTTATACCCAAACCACCCCAAGATGCGAGCATCCTGGGGTAGTTTGGGTATTAGTCTTACTGAGTGTAAAGCAAGAACGCGTTTTGAAATTGATTTTGTTTTAATTTTTTTAATACTTCGTCTGCATGAGGAGTATCTTTTATTGGCCCTAAATGCAGTCTGTAAATGTCGTCTTTTTGAACGATATTTGTTGGTAATTTGTATTGCTCTCGCAATGTGCTGGCAAGCGCTTCAATATTAGCAAGTGTACTACCTGCAGCTACCTGAATATAGGTTTGACGCGCAGTTGCGCCCGCAAGCGTAACGGCTTCTAGCTTAACCTTTGCTGTACCATGGGTGTAATAGCCAAGCTTGTAAGCGGCTGCGTACGAAAGGTCAATTATTCTATCGTCATGAAACGGGCCCCGGTCGTTCACGCGTACGATTACCGATTTACCATTTGCAGTATTGGTTACTTTAACAAAGCTAGGTAGTGGCAGCGTTTTATGCGCTGCGGTCATGGCAAACATATCATACGTTTCACCATTTGAAGTGTGATAACCATGAAATTTACGACCATACCAAGAGGCAATACCTTCTTCACTAAAGCCTGTTTCATCAAGCATGGGTGAATAACTTTTACCAAGCACTGTATATGGGCGACTAGCGCTGGCACTTTTAGTTACTTCGGTAACTATAGCGTCTTGCATCTCAAGTGTAGTCGGGGCTCTAAGTGGTGCTGCATCGTGGCGCATGCTATAGCGACTACCAGAGCCACTGCTACAAGCACTTAAAAGTAAAATTAATAATGTAGTAAATATAAGCTGATTAGTGTGTCGCATTATTTTAAAAGCATCCTTTTATCTGTTGCGATTGACATAATAATGCCAAATCCTGCCATTAACGTTACCATCGATGTGCCACCATAACTAATCAGTGGTAAAGGTACGCCTACAACAGGTAATAAACCCGATACCATGCCTATGTTTACAAATACGTACACAAAAAAGGTGAGGGTGAGTGCGCCTGCGAGCAATTTACCAAATGCATCTTGTGCATTAACAGCAATGTATAAACCACGGCCAATAATAAATAAATAGAGACTAAGTAAAACACATACGCCAAATAAACCAAATTCTTCGCTTAAAACCGAAAATATAAAGTCGGTGTGGCGCTCTGGCAAAAATTCTAATTGCGATTGCGTACCAAGCAGCCAGCCTTTACCTTCTATACCGCCTGAGCCAATAGCAATTTTAGATTGAATAATATGATAACCCGAACCGAGCGGATCGCTCTCAGGGTCTAAAAAGGTGAGTACACGCTGCTTTTGATAATCATGCATACCGTAGTGCCAAAATGGCCATGCGGCAAGCGCTACTATAGAGCTTAAAAAGCCGATTAAACGCCAACTTAATCCAGACAAAAACAAAACAAATATACCTGAACTTGCAATAAGTATAGCGGTACCTAAATCGGGTTGTTCTTTAATTAATAATGTAGGGAGCATTACAATCATAAAGCCAATAATTAAGTGCATTGGCCGAGGAGGTAAGTGGTTACGCCCTATATACCAAGCTACCATCATCGGGACTGCCAACTTCATTAATTCTGCAGGTTGAAACCGTGTCACCCCTAAATCGAGCCATCGCTGTGCGCCTTTTGAGCTTACGCCAAATAAAAGTACACCCACTAGCATTAATAAACCAACGCAATAAAGTGGGATCACTAAACGCTTTAATGTGGCTGGCGAAAATTGGGCCAAAACAACCATAGCAACAACCGCACCGCCCATACGAGTCATGTGCCTAATCATCATTGAAGAGTCTTGGCCGCTTGCGCTGTAAACAACCATTATGCTACCAGCCATCATTATGAGTAATGCAATAAGCAGTGGTAGGTCTAGATGCATACGCATCCAAATAGAGCGTTTATCGTGCAAAGCGGTCATGGTGTATCGTTCCTTGCAAGATTAACTGGATTGGCTGCAAAGTAGTAATCCATAAGTTGGCGAGCAATTTGAATACCGCCGTGGTTGTTTTCTAATACAACAGAAACCACAATTTTAGGATCGTTGTAAGGTGCAAACCCTACGTAAATTGTGTTGTCACGCTGGCGCTCTTTAAGCGATTCTGCATCGTAGCGTTCACCTTGGGCAATACTAACTACCTGTGCAGTACCCGTTTTACCAGCCGAGTCGTAGTTAGTGCCTTTAAATGCTTTGTGCGCTGTGCCTGATATTTTTTGAACTGTATTATGCATTGCATCTAACGATACTTGCCAATGGCGTGGATCTTTTAAAATAACAGGGGGTTTTTCTTCGTTGTTAATTTGCGTTATGTCGCTATCTTTTTTTATTACTTGCACCAAATGAGGTGGATGATTAATACCACGATTAACTAATATGTTAGTCGCATTTGCAATTTGAATTGGTGTAGCAGTCCAGTAACCTTGACCAATACCTACCGAAATAGTATCACCACGCCACCAAGACTCTTTAAAGCGTCCTTCTTTCCATTCTTTTGAAGGTAGAATAGCAGTAGTTTCTTCATGAATATCAATACCTGACAAATCGCCGTAGCCAAAACGGGCCATAAAATCACTGATTTTAGTAATGCCTAACCGATAAGCCGCATCGTAAAAATAGGTATCGCACGACTCTTCAATCGCCTTGTATACATCCACATGACCATGGCCCCAACGTTTCCAATCTCGCCATTTGTGTTCAACATTTGGAATTTGAAAAAAACCAGGATCCCACATTGATGTTGATTCATTTACTATATTTTCTTCAAGTGCTAATACAGCCATTAAGGGTTTTACCGTAGAGGCAGGCGCATAACGACCCTGCGTAGTACGGTTTATTAACGGACGGTCTTGGTTAAGTAACGCTTTATAATTTTTGCTGCTAATGCCGTGTACAAATAAATTTGGGTCGTAACTTGGGTTTGAATAAAGTGCCAGCACGCCACCATCTTTTGCATCCATAACTACAACAGCGCCACGCATATCTTTAAGCCCATGCTGTGCAATTTGTTGCAAGCCAATGTCTAAGGTAAGTACTAAATCGCTACCAGGTTGTGGCTGGGTCATGCTTAGAGTGCGAATTACACGGCCACGGTTATTAACTTCTACCCGTTGTGAGCCCACTTTACCGTGCAATGTTTCTTCATAGTATTTTTCTAATCCGAGCTTGCCAATATCATATGTAGCACGGTAATTGGTTGCACGATCTTCTTGTTCTAATTGGTTTAGCTCTTTTCTATTAAGCTTGGCAACATATCCAAGCGCATGCGTTAGCGTGTCACCAAATGGGTAGTAGCGAGCCAGACGTGCCTCAATACTAAAACCAGGGAATTTATGTTGATTAACCGAAAATTTCGCCACTTCTGTTTCGTCTAAGCGGGCTTTTAATACTTGTGATTTAAAACGACGGGTGTGTTTTATATCTTTTAAAAAGTCTTGTTTGTTTTGCTCTGTAATCGCAATTATTTTACTTATTTGATCAAGCGATTCGTCAAGGTCATCTACCTCTTCGGGGATGACTTCAAGATTGTAAACAGGTTTGTTTTCAGCAAGTAGCACACCGTTACGGTCGTAAATTAAACCACGGTTGGGTGCAATAGGAATAACTTTAATGCGGTTATCGTTGGAGCGGGTTTGGTAGTCTTGGTGATCTTCTACCTGAATAGTATAAAGATTAGAAAGTAATACAGCGACTAATCCTAATACAAAAACAAAACCCACGAATGCTCGCCTAGCAAATAAGTTTGCTTCTGCGGAGTGGTCACGAATAGTGGGTCTATGTTTTAGCATGGCAAGGGGTTACTCGCGATGATAAGGATGGTTGTTATTTAAGCTCCAGCCTCGGTAAAGGCTCTCTGCAACAATTATACGCACCAAAGGGTGCGGCAATGTTAAATTAGATAACGACCATTTTTGCTCAGAAGCTGCAATGCACTCTGGAGCAAGTCCTTCAGGTCCGCCAATAAGTAAACTTACATCGCGGCCATCGAGTTGCCATTTTTCCATATTTTTAGCAAGTTGGTGAGTATCCAGCGCTTTCCCTGTTACCTCTAACGTTACAATACGATTGCCTTTTGGAATAGCCGCTAATGTTTTTTCACCTTCAATGTGTAAAATACGTTTTATATCTGCATTTTTACCACGTTTTCCGGCTTGAATTTCAATTAACTCTAGGGCCATATCTTTAGGGAAACGTCGCTGATATTCTGCAAATCCCGTTTCTACCCATGCTGGCATTTTAGTACCAACAGCAATCATTTGTATTTTCACGTATAACTTCCAAGCATTGTCTAAAATGAGTGAGCGTTTAGCCCCACAGTTTTTCTAGATCGTAATAGCTACGTGCTTCGTTTTGCATCACGTGTACAACCACATCACCTAAATCAACCAGTGCCCATTCGCCGTCGCCTTCACCTTCATAACCTAATGGCTCTGAATCTGCATGACGCGCTTCTTTTGCTAAGTGATCGGCAATTGACTGTACGTGGCGTTTAGAAGTACCAGAACAAATTACCATGTAATCTGTGATATCTGATGTTCCAGTAACGTCAATATGAACGATGTCACGCGCTTTCATATCGTCAATTTTGTCCATAGCAAAGGCGAGTAGTTGTTTTGAATCCAAGGTTTTGTCTCAATTTAAAAATTTAATGGCGCGCATTTTAACACGCTAGGAGTTTTTAAGCATCAATTTGATAGAGCTGATGCACTTCTATGTAATGACTCACTGCATCGGGCAATAGTTCATTCTTTTTATTACTTTTTTTCAGTTGTTCGCGAATGGTGCTTGAGGCCGCATCGAGCATTTCGCCCGGTAAAAAATAAAGTTTACCTGCAAGTGAGTGTTTAAGAGCCGCTACTTCGTCGGCATTTGCGCGTTGCATATAGCTTTTGAGCTCACCTGTTACAGTGCAATGTTGAGCAGGGCGCTGGTACACCACAATATGGCAAAGCTGCGTTATTGCCTTCCACTCAAACCACTTATCTAGGTTGTTAAATGAGTCCATACCAATTAAAAATAAAATAGGTGTAGTGGGGTGTTCTTTACGAAGTTCTTGTAAGCTCAGCAACGAATACGATGGACCGGTTCGATTAAGTTCTCTTAAATCGAGTTCAAAATGAGGATAAGGAGCAATAGCTGCGTTGAGCATATTAATTCGGTGCTCTGCACTAATACCCGGAGCTGCTTTATGTGCAGGTAATGCACAGGGCATAAAATAAAGCGTATCTAAATTAAACGCATTTACGCATTGCTGCGCCATATTTAGATGGCCTAAATGGACTGGGTCGAAAGTGCCACCAAAAATTGCGATCATTTAACACCCATTAGCTATTTATTAATTAACCGCGTGGCACGGCATAGGAATGTTGAGCGGCTGGCAAAATTTAATACAAATATGAGCAAGCGCTTGGTAAGGTGCAATTAAATTACCTTGCTTGTAACTGGCATCAAACAACGCAACATCACTGTTTATTTGTTCTAGTGTGTGCATGTTTAAACGGTTAATAGCATTTTGAACTGGACCTTGTTGGTTTTTCCAAATTGCTTTTTGTTTAAATAAATTAGCGATAGGTTCGCCATTTAATAAACCAAGTTGCACACTTATAAGTGTATTAAGCTCTTTGGTTATAGCCCACAAAATACTCACCACTTCGGTGTTATCGCTGGCAAGTTTGTTTAATACTTTTATAGCTTGTTTAGCGTGGCCATTTAATAGTGCATCGCTTAAATCAAAAATATCAAACTTGGCTTGGTTTAACAGACCTTGCATTACTAATTGCTGAGTAATTAATGCATTGCCGTGCAGTAGCGAGAGCTTTTCAAGCTCCTGAAAACAGGCTAACAAGTTGCCTTCGGTGGCATTTATTAAGCTTACTTTGGCGTCGCTTTGCATATTAAGTGATAAACGTTGGCATTGCTCATCAAGCCATCGTTTTACGTGAGAGCCCGTAAGCGGGTAGCAAGGTACAAATACGCCTTGCTTATCAAGGGCTTTAAACCATGCCCCACGTTGTACTTCTTGGCTGGCTTTAGCGCCTTTAACAATTAAAATAGTATCGGGATTAACCAGTTCAACTACTTTTTTAAAGGTGTTGCTGCCAATAACGCCTGGCTTTTGTTGGTTTAAATCAAGCTCAATAATAGTGCGGGCGCTAAACAGCGACATACTTTGGTACTGGGCTATAATTTCTTGCCAATCGAATCCTTGCATTAAAGTAAACTTAATTACTTCATCAAAACCTTGTTGCTTAGCACTGTCGCGAATTTGTTGTACGCACTGCGCTTCTTGAAAAGGCTCTTCTCCAAATACTAAATAAAAGGGCTTTAGCCCTTTATTTAATTCACTCAGTAGTTGATTAGCATAGCAGCGCATTATAGTTGCGACAGCTCTCTAACAATACGACGACTGGCTTGCTCACGAATTTCGCTAATAAGTAGCTCAAGCTCTTTTGCTTTTGCTAATGCATGATCCGGATCGTCTTGGTAATTACGGTAAAGCTCAAAACGTTTTTCTATCGCTTTTTCACCTGGGCGTTTAACTACATACGATACGCCATAAGCGAGCTCATATTCAGCAACTTGGCCGTTTTGGAACAGCGAGAGTGTTTGGCGTTCAATGCTTTCTTTGCGTAAATACAATTGAGCTTTATCTTTAGCTGACGATACTAACTCTACGTTACTCGCTTTAAGCTCTTTTTTAAGCTCAGTGAATAAAGTCGATTTTTCGTCATCGCCTACAAGTGTTAGCTGTTTTAAGTTATCAGGCAGGCTAGAGACTTTTTTTAAATGAAAGCCACAGCTTGATAACAAAAAACAGACTAGCACTAAGGCTAGTCCATTTTTAATGGCGTTAAATGCAGCCATATTAGTTAGCTACCACGTTAAGTAGCTTGCCTGGTACGTAAATGATTTTACGAATGGTTGAGCCATCAGTAAATTTAGTTACGTTAGATTCTGCAAACGCAAGGGCTTCTACTTGCTCTTGAGTTGCACCAGCTGCCACTGTTAACTTAGCGCGAAGCTTGCCGTTTACTTGTACGATGATTAGTTTTTCATCTTCAACAAGTGCAGACTCGTCAACTTTTGGCCATGCAGCATCTAAAATCTCGCCTTTTTTACCAAGCTCTTTCCAAAGCTCATGCGATAAATGCGGAGTAATAGGTGCAAGCATAATAACTAATGCTTCAAGTGCTTCGTTAGCAATCGCTACATCTTGTTTGTCGCTCAGTGGTGCTTTTAATAACTTATTAGAAAGCTCCATAATGGCTGCAATAGCAGTGTTAAAGGTTTGACGACGTTCAACATCATCAGTCACTTTAGCAATTGCTTTGTGTAAGTCTCGACGTAGTACTTTTTGCGGATTAGTTAGCGCTGATTTATCAAGTGCTTGGTAACCTACTGTTTTAACGTCTACCGCGTATTTCCATACACGTTTTAAGAAACGATGTGCGCCTTCAACGCCTGAGTCTGACCATTCAAGCGTTTGCTCTGGTGGTGCTGTAAACATCATGAATAAACGCACTGTATCTGCACCATACTGGGCAATTACATGTTGTGGGTCTATACCATTGTTTTTAGACTTAGACATTTTGCTCATGCCTGATGAGAATACCGGCTCACCGTCTTCCTTGTGCCATGCTTTAGTAACGCGGCCTTTTTCGTCGGTTTCGGTGTTTACATCAGTTGGCGAAATCCAAATATCGCCGCCTTTTTCATCTTTACGATAAAATGTTTCAGCAAGTACCATACCTTGACAAAGTAAGCGGTCAAACGGCTCGTCTGAATTAACTAAACCAAAGTCACGTAATAATTTATGGAAAAAGCGTGAGTACAATAAATGTAAAATTGCATGCTCAATACCACCAATGTATTGGTTTACTGGTAACCAGTAGTTAGCAGCAGCTGGATCTAGCATGCCTTCGTCGTAGCGTGGGCTACAGTAGCGTGCGTAGTACCAAGACGATTCCATAAAGGTGTCAAACGTATCAGTTTCGTGAAACGCCGGTGCGCCATTTACTGTTGTTTTAGCCCACTCTGGGTCTGCTTTAAGTGGTGAAGTTACACCGTTCATTACCACATCTTCTGGTAAGCGAACTGGTAGCATATCTTCTGTTGCGGCAAGTTCTTTACCATCTTCATCGCTAAGCATTGGAATTGGAGAACCCCAATAGCGCTGACGGCTCACACCCCAGTCACGCAGGCGGAAGTTTACTTTACGCTCACCAACACCGAGTGCTTCTAATTTATCGGCAATCGCTTTAAAACCAGCTTCAAAATCAAGGCCGTTAAATTCACCCGAATTTACAAGTACGCCTTTATCGGTAAATGCTGATTCTTTTAGGTTTACTTCAAGATCTGAACCTTCAGCAGGCGCAATGACTTGTTTTATATCTAGGCCGTACGCTGTTGCAAACTCAAAGTCGCGTTGATCGTGTGCAGGTACTGCCATTACAGCGCCTGAGCCGTAATGCATTAATACAAAGTTAGCAACCCAAATTGGTACTTGCTCGCCCGTTAATGGGTGAGTTGCGTAAAAGCCTGTTGCTATGCCTTTTTTCTCCATTGTTGCCATGTCTGCTTCGGCAACTTTGGTGTTTTTGCATTCTTCAACAAACATTGCAATAGCATCGCTATTTTTAGCGGCTTCTTGCGCAATAGGGTGACCACCAGCAACAGCAACATACGTAACACCCATAAAGGTATCTGGACGTGTTGTGTATACGCTAAATGTTTCGTCGTTATCGGTGCGTTTAAATTCAATATCACACCCTTCAGAGCGGCCAATCCAGTTGCGCTGCATTGTTTTAACTTGCTCTGGCCAATCTTCTAACTTGTCTAAATCGTCAAGTAGCTCTTGTGCGTAGTCGGTAATTTTAATAAACCACTGTGGAATTTCTTTTTGCTCAACCACAGCGCCTGAACGCCAACCGCGACCGTCAATAACTTGCTCGTTAGCGAGTACTGTTTGATCTACTGGATCCCAGTTAACTGTCGACATTTTTTTATACACTAGGCCTTTTTCGTAAAGCTTAGTGAAAAACCACTGCTCCCACTTGTAGTATTCTGGATGACATGTCGCAATTTCGCGATCCCAGTCATAACCAAAACCTAATTGCTTAAGTTGAGTACGCATGTAATCAATATTTTCGTATGTCCACTTAGCTGGTGCTGTTTTGTTTTTAATAGCAGCGTTTTCTGCAGGTAAACCAAACGCATCCCAACCCATAGGTTGCATTACGTTTTTGCCTTGCAGGCGCTGGAAACGAGAAACAACATCACCAATGGTGTAGTTACGCACATGACCCATATGCAGTCGACCACTCGGATAAGGGAACATAGAAAGGCAGTAATACTTTTCTTTGCTCTCATCTTCAGTGACTTTAAATACCTGGTTTTCTTCCCAGTAGCTTTGTACTTTTGACTCTATATCTTGCGGGTTATATTGCTCTTGCATCTATGGTTCCAGACTTCTTGCAAACTAATAAAAAATTGCCGTTAGGATACCCCAAATAAAACACTATTCACAGCGTCAAAAACATGCTTTTATTAAATTGTAACTTTCAGTGCAGGTTAACCTGCCTTTTTATAGTGTGGTTAGCTAAAGACATAAGTTACAGACTGATTTAACAGCAATTTTGAAGGAGTAAAAAATGACTGATTACAAAACATGGCTTAGCAGTTTTACCCATTGGATAAAAGATGTGAAAGAGCATGGTTTAAAAGATGTGGTTTCTGGGTTTGTTGAATCTGAGCAGGCGCTTAAAGATTTAAGTCAAGAAAGATATGAGCTCTACAAAAGTTATTTAAAGAATGATATTGAACATATAGTAGAGAACGAATCACACTATAATTCGCTTGCATGGCAAGAGCTTAAAGAGTCTCTTTGGTTTGAACTTTCGCACATAGAAGATAAAACTCAACTTGAGTGGCAATCTCTTAGCCAAGATTTTAAGCACAATGGTGTGTATCACGCAGGCGAATGGATAGCCATGGGCACATTAGTATGTAAGAATTGCACCCATAGTTACGATGTTTATCACGCTACACAAATTACACCGTGTATTGAATGTGATGGAATCTATTTTAGTCGTAAGGCACTGCACCCTTAAATATAAGTATTAAGTGGCTGCGGGCCACTTAATACGCCCAAAGGCCAGCGAATATGCTGGTAAAAAAAGAAGTTAGAATGACGAAAAAATTGCTGCCACTATCTGTTTCAAAGCTCGCACCGAGTATTTCTACTAATCACGTAAACACGTGTATGAACAATCCATACCCAGAGCAACTTACGTTTATAGGCCAACAACGCGCCCAAAGTGCTTTAGATTTTTCATTAGGGATGGAACTGCCGGGTTACAACGTTTATGTAATGGGCGAGGCCGCTCACGGGCGCTTTACGCTTGTTAAAGATAAACTTAAACAACACGCAAAAGACCGCTCAACGCCAAACGAATGGTTATACGTAAACAATTACGATGACCACAGAGAACCTATTGCGCTGTTTATGCAACCAGGTCAAAGCAAGCAACTTAGTGACGATATAGATTCATTTTTAGATGAAGTACTCGACACCTTTCCTGCGGCATTTGATAACCCAGCGTATCAGCGTAAGAAAAAATCAATCGATCGTGAATTTAACGATGCCTACGACAGTGCTATTACCGCAGTAGAAATTGCGGCGTTTGAGCAAAGCGTTGCATTAGTTGAAGAAAAAAATTCAGTAGGGTTTGCACCACTTGTAGATGGTAAACAATTGAGCGACAGCGAATTTGGCGAACTTGAAGAAACGTTACGTGAAGAGTTTTTTGAAAAAATTGAAAAGCTAGAAGATGCATTAATAGAAGCGTTAATAGAGCTGCCACGTTGGAAACGCGAATCAAAAGAAAAACAACGCAATCTTAAAAAGTCGACTGCAGAGCAAGCCACTAAACCACTTTTAAAAGACTTAGAACATAAATATGCCACGCATATTGGTGTACTGCGCTATTTAAAAGATATACGCGTTGAAATTATAGACGCGGTACTTGAATGGCTAGATGACGAAGATGAAAGTGAAGAAAGCAAAGAAGACTTTGATCGCAAAGGCATGCTTACCGACTTTTTTGCACCTAACATTTTAGTTGAGTTTAAAGAGGACGACGCAGCACCGGTTGTGTACGAGCCTAATCCAACGTTTGGCAATATATTTGGCAAAATTGAGTACTCAACATCGCAAGGCTCTTTAATTACCTGTTATCGCTCAATTCAGGCTGGTGCATTGCATCGTGCTAATGGCGGTTATTTAATTATGGACGCTGAAAAAATCATGGCAAATCCACAAGTGTGGGATGGTTTAAAACTCGCGTTAAAAACACATCAAATTAAAAACGACTTACCGTATCAAGACAGCACAGTAGGGACTAGCTTTACACTTCGCCCGCAGCTTATACCGCTTGATGTTAAAATTATTTTATTAGGTTCGCGCGAGTTGTACTACACCATAGGTGAATACGACGAAGAATTTGCAGAGCTATTTAGAGTATTAGCCGACTTTGATTACTACTTGCCAAGTAGCGATAAATTGCAATACCAGTTTATTACTAAAGTAACCGAGTATTGCGAGCAAACATTAAAGTGCACTGCAACGCAGGCTGCTATGGTGCGTTTACTTAAATTTAGTTACCGCCAAGCTGAGCATCAAAATAAATTATCAGCGCGTTTTGCTGATGTACTTGAACTTATTGCAGAAGCTAGTTACTACGCAAAGCAAGACAAATTAGCCGTTATTGACGCGCACCATATTGACGAAGCCATTGAAGGCAAGCAATACCGTACCGGACAAATTAGCGAAAATATGCTCAGTGATATAAAAGAAGGTCACACACTTATTGCAACCGACGGCCAAGCCATTGGTAAAGTAAATGGCTTAACCGTATTACACATTGGCGATACCTCATTTGGTACCCCTGCGCGTATTACGGCAACTGTTTATGCTGGCGCCGATGGCGTAATAGATGTTGAACGCGAAGCTGAGCTTGGCAAAGCAATTCACTCAAAAGGTGTTATGTTGCTTACTGGTTATTTAGGTAATAAATACGCGCAGCACTTTAGCTTAACGCTTAGCGCTAATATTGCCATTGAGCAAAGCTATGGTTACATAGATGGCGATAGCGCATCTTTAGCAGAGTTGTGTGCGCTTATTTCGTCTATTACAAGCCTACCTATTAGCCAATCAATTGCGCTTACAGGCTCTATTAACCAACACGGCGATGTACAAGCCATTGGTGGAGTAAACGAAAAAATAGAAGGCTTTTTTAAACTGTGTAAAATGCGTGGTTTAACAGGTTCGCAAGGCGTTATCATTCCTAAATCAAACCAAGTTAACTTAGTGCTTGATGACGAAATACTTAATGCAGTTGAAGCGGGTAAATTTAATATTTACGCAGTTGAAACCGTAGACCAAGCGCTTAACTTGTTAATGGATATAGAAGCTGGCGATATTATTGATGACCAGTATCCAGAAAACTCAGTAAACGGTATTGCACTTGCTCGTCTTAAAGAGATTGCCGACATAGTAAACGGCGATGATGACGAAAAAGACGAAGAGCTAGACAACGAAAAAGGTTAATGATGATTAATATAATTTTGGCGGTAGTTATCGCCATTTTTTGTTTTTTAATATTTCAAAATAGTAAAAAAGCAAAACAACAAGCAGGCATAAATGCACAAATAGGTGCAGATTATTTAGCCGCTAACGCAAAGGTAGAAGGTGTAGTAGAAACGACTTCTGGCTTGCAGTATAAAGTAATCCATAAAAGCGAAAACGAAAACACACCAACCCCCAAAAGTATGGTTAACGTGCATTACCACGGCACACTAATCGACGGCACTGTGTTTGACAGTTCAGTAGAGCGTAAAACACCTATTAGCTTTGGTTTGCACCAAGTTATTAAAGGTTGGACTGAGGGCTTACAACTTATGAGCCCTGGCGATAAATACACGCTATATGTACCGCACCAATTAGCGTACGGCGAAAAACGGGTAGGGAGTATTCCTCCTGCCTCAGTACTTATTTTTGAAGTAGAGTTACTGGCAATTGAGTCTTAGTGATTAAATAACAAGGAAGTAAATTATGAATAAAGACGAATTACTTAAAATAGCCAAAGGTGATATTAACTTTACCTTTCAATCTATTATTTATGCATTAGCGCTATGCTTACTAGTTGCAGCTGTTTTTTTACTAGAGATGAGCGTTAACCTACAAATGGGTTTAATAGTTTGTATTATTGGTGTGTTTGGAATGACTATTTATAATAATTTAAATACTCGCCTAAATGCGGCGCTTGCACTTATTGCGCTCTCACAAGATAACCAAAGCACTAAGTAAGCAACGAGTTAGTTTAATAAATTGGTATAAGCCCTACTTTAATAAAGTGGGGCTTTTTGCTTTTAGCTAACATTAAAATTTACTCAAGAATTTTAATGTGAGGTCGATACCTATAATAGTTACAAAGCTATTTTAGGGATAAAATAATGAAGATTTTAGCGGCTCCCATCCCATACCAAGTACACAGCTCAAATACTCAACCTTTAGTGCAATCAGATAAACTACCGGTTGAAAAAGCGAGTGAAGAAAAGAGCGAGGAAGAGAGTGAGGAAGAGCCAAAATATGTGTTATCAAAGTTTTTAGATACCAAAGCACAAGAATATAGTGAAGATAATGCAACGTTTGGCAATCAATATAAAAACCTAGAAAAAGTATACAAGCACTTCACTGGGCGAGTTATTGCGCTGCAAGAACAAATTAACAAACTTAAACAAAGCCCCGTACAACGTAGTTTAACTATAAATACTTCTGCAAGTGAGCTAAATAAAAGTGATGCGAGTTTAACTCTAGATGCAGAGCACTTAGGCTCTAAAAAATATAAAAATACGCAACAGCAAGAACAAATAGATATGTTAGAGCTGCAATTAGGGGAGTTAAAGTCAGAGCAAGCAGCAATAAAACAACAAATGGTTGAGCTGGTTATTAGTGAAATGAAGAGACGGGGCGACGACTATACTATTTAGCGCCACCAACATGCTGGTGGGCTAGCTTTTAAACTCAATTTTACCTACTTCAAGTTTAAACCTACCTTCTTGCTTGCCTGCAATCATAAAGCCTAGCTGTTTTATATCATCAAAATCAATAATCGGTTGTTGCTCAAGCACGCGGCCGCGATACGTTAAAGTAAAATCACTCGGAGCAAAGTTTATATCTACCCATTCATTTTTTACTGTTTTAAATGAGAGGGTGTACGCTGCGCCATCAAGGTAATTGGTAGTTCTGAGCCTAAGCTGATAGGTTTGTCCATCGCCTTTAACACGCAGTGCTATAGCTTTAGTATTTTGGCTTTGTGTATTTAGCTCTGTACGTATTGATGCAAAACCGCCGTTATTATCAAGCGAAACATTGCCTGTAAAAAGCAAACTTTCTTGAGTTTGTGTTACTTGGCTATTAGATACACCGCCCATTACTGAGTCGTTAACAACGTACCAGCGCTGGTTTGCATTCGCTTGTGCACTTACAACTAATAAATTAAATACAAAAAGTGATGATAGTTGCTTTGTTGTCATACGTGTTTCCTAATTGGCATTAAGTAAGTGGAGTACTTATAACCAATACGCTTTAATAACGTATTTGTTCACTAATTTAAAACTAATTATTTTTACGAGCCCACTTATCCATTATTTTATTAAATAATATTTCATCATCAGTTTGCTCACCAGGGCAGGTCTGCGCGCTATCTTGAGGCATGCCATTACTACCAAATACGGTTGAAGTATCAATTAAATAGCATTTACCGTTAAATTTTTCTAATCGTCGTGTGCCTATTGTATTTTGGCTAATAACTTCCGATTTTTGTGATTTAACCGGTGATTTAATTGTGGGCGTGGCAGCTATTGCATCATCAGTACTATCTGAGTTATCGGCTTCGCCAAACGTGACCATTTTTTTATGCGTTAAGTTATTTATAGGTGCGCCATAAATAGGCGCATACGGGTTAAGTTTTTTAAACGTTTGCGTGTTGGTATTAATGGTGTGGGCAGAGGGGTGAGATTTATTTGTAATAGTGGACTTTGTTACTGTTGTTGTTTTTGGTTTTTCGTCACGTTGTTTGGGTGCTTTAGTAGCTTGTGTTTGAGTTGTAGGTATTTTATTGGTGCTTACAGATTCGGGTGCTTTTTTTACCTCTAACTTTGCAGGCTCAACAATCGGTGCGTTAGTGGTGGTGTTAACGGTGCTTAACTTAGGTTGCGTTGATAAGTTAACCATTACATAAGCGTTTATTACGGTGTCTTTTTTTGTTGGAGGTACTTCAGCTTTTATTTTTTGCGAAAGTAATTTATGTGAAAGTAATAAGTACAGCAACACGCCATGTATACATAACGAGATAACCCACGGCCACGCATTCCCTTTATTCACATCAAACCCTCAACTTAATAGTGCTGTTAAGAGTCAATAAAATACATTTAGTTCACCTAAAGTTAATGTGTTTTACTTTGTAGCTTTATTGCAGATACAACAAAACTATTTTGCAGTTTTTGTTGTTTTTGCATGTGTTTGGTTACGTTATTATGAGCGCAATCAAACTTAGGAGGCATTATGACATTACTTTTTGAACCAATAGAACTTGCAGGTAAAACATTAAAAAACCGTATTGTTATGCCCCCAATGACTCGCTCGCGTTCTACACAGCCTGGCGATATAGCTAACGACTTAATGGCAACATATTACGCACAGCGCGCAAGTGCCGGACTAATTGTAAGCGAAGGCACACAAATTAGTGAGCTTGGTAAAGGTTACGCTTGGACTCCGGGTATTTATTCAAATGAGCAAGTTGTAGGTTGGAGTAAAGTAACCAACGCAGTACATAGTGCTGGTGGCGTTATGTTTGCTCAGCTTTGGCATGTTGGCCGTGTAACTCATAGTGACAACACCGGTGGCGTGCAGCCTATTTCAGCCTCGGCCATTGCTGCAAAAGACGTAAAAGTATTTGTAGATACAAACGGCGCACCGGGGTTTGTAGACACCCAACTCCCACGCGAAATGAGCAAACAAGATATTACGCATGTCATAGGCGAATTTCGCCAAGCTGCTAAAAATGCAGTTAATGCAGGATTTGATGGCATAGAGCTTCATGCTGCAAATGGTTACCTTATTAACCAATTTTTAGATTCAGAATCAAATGCTCGCACCGATGAATATGGTGGCAGCGTGCAAAACCGAATGCGTTTTTTAATTGAAGTGGTAAATGCTGTTAGCGACGAAATTGGTAGCAGCAAAGTAGGCGTAAGACTAGCCCCGTTAACAACTCTTAATGGCACAGTAGACGAAAACCCTGAGGAAACTTATTTAGCGGTTTCGGAGGCATTAAATAAAGCCAGCGTAGGTTACATGCATATAGCCGAAGCTGATTGGGATGACGCACCTTTAATGAGTGTTGAGTTTAAACACGCTATTCGCAAAGCCTACAGCGGTGTATTAATTTACGCAGGCAAGTACACAAAAGAGCGCGCAGACAAAGCACTTAGCGAAGGCTGGGCCGACATGATTGGTTTTGGTCGCCCATTTGTATCAAACCCAGACTTACCAGCACGCTTAAAGCAAGGCAAGCCTCTTAACAGCCACAACCCCGACACTTTGTTTGGTGGTGCAGAGCAAGGCTATACCGATTATCCAACGGTATAATTGCTAGTCAGTAATAAACATTGAGTAAAAACATGAAGGGCTGCATTTTATGCAGCCCTTTTTTGTGCACTGATTCTATTAGCTTTATCTTGAGCAAAAAATAAAAAACGCGTAAGTTAACCGGGTTACCTATTTTAATAACAAGAAAATAAATGAAAGCCAAAGAGATAGAACAATTAGAATTATCAAATTCTGAAACCCGAGAAGTTGTTACCCCCTACGCCTTTAAAATTGACAGTGCTTTACTGGGCTTGCCTTTAGCTACGCCAATTCGGCGTGCATTAGCGATTATTATTGATGTAGCACTGATATTTTTAGCAGCCAAACTCAGCGCGGCTTTAATAGCATTTGTTGCTGCAATGGCTTTTTATAAAGGTACGGCACAGCAATACCTTCCAAAAATGTCGAATGTGTGGCGAAGAATCTTAAAAATAACGGCAGCAAGTATTTTATTTGTAAGCGCACTTACTGTGCTTTCAATTGGCATAGATTACCTAGAAGACGATAAGGCTGATCAAGGTTTAGCTGTTCAGGGCGTAAAAATACAAGATGAAATACAGCTTACCGCCACAGAAAAACAACGGGTAAATACTTATTTAGCGCAAACAGCCGATGACAGCTGTGAGCAACCTTGCCAACAAAACGCGCTTGATAATTTAATAGGGCAAGTATCAAAATTAGCAGAAATGGACGACCTACAAAACCCACAACTTGCTACCGTACTTTTACAGCTACTAGTGCTCAGTGAAAATAACGAAATAAAGCCTGCACAGTTAATAGAAGAAAAACCTGCACAAACAAGCACAAATAGTATTTTGCAGTGGAGCAAAGGCATTATTCAAGACTTGGGCTTAGGTTTTGGCTGGGCTGCAGTTTACTTTACGTTGTTCTCGTTACTTTGGCGCGGCCAAACGCCGGGTAAAAAGGTTTGTAATATCCGTGTTGTCGCCCTAAGCGGTGAGCCATTAGGTTTATTAGATTGTTTTGGTCGCTACGGCGGCTACGGTGCAGGCTTTGCAACGGGCTTATTGGGCTTTTTACAGATATATTGGGACCCAAACAGGCAAGCAATTCAAGATAAAATATCAGCGACGGTGGTTATTAAAGGTAACTTGAATCAAGTTGTAAATGTGGAAACGGTAGAAGAAGCAGTGAAGGACTAACTCCAATTAACATAATTTAATTAAACTATAGGTATATCTATTTGGAAGTCTTACTTGAAGGATTAAATAATGAAAATGAAAGTAATCATTTTTTGAGATCTTTATGGGCAAGTATTAGAGATCACTTTGGTAAGTGTGCTTGGCATTACTCTCCGTATAAAAAGCTAGGTTCTAAACAAATAATTTTAGGACGTATGAACTATAAAGCTAAAGGTTCTTTCGAGGTTTCGGTCAGGTATAAACAAAAAGGAAATTTAGTCGCGGTCATGTTCTCTGATTATATCGAAAGTGATGAAATTATAAGCGACCTAAAAGTTATTAGAGAGCTAGTTAAAAATAGTTTAGATTATAAAAAACTGATTTCTAAATTCAGATTTAGTACTTCTCTTGAAGTTATTAGGGGTTCTATTGCCGCATACTCAGGTAAAAGTTTTGTTTTAAAACCAACAGGTAATAGCTCAATTAAATTGATAGTTGATATTAATGGTTATGATACTAAAGATGCAGAAGCTAAAGCAGCAGAAAAAATTAAAACGATTATTGAAATTTTAACTGTTAGTACAAACTGTTTGATTATTCGAGATACTCAAAGTGACAATGATTCATCGTTTTCAAGTATTGAAATTAATAAATACTCTAGAGATATAAGTTGGGTTGATGCTAAACCAATAGCTGATGGCTTAGTTCAAATCTCAGAAAAAACCTGTTTCCTTATTGATTACATACTGAGTAATGATATTTACTCTTATGAAATTCAATTACTCTTGAATTCTTATGCTCATTTTTCATCAGGCAGATCTTTAGATTCATTTACCTTAGATACATATTCCCCAACTCCGAGAATAGGGGAGGCAAGTGATGAGGGGAATACTGACTTTCAGAGCGATTTAAGATTCTCTAATGCAGCTAAACTTCATCCATCATCAAGTGAAGATGCAATGATACTTTATATATCTTCATTAGAAGTTGCGTCGTTGATTGGAGCTTCGAAGAGTAAAAAGTGTGATAGTTGTGGTCAACAAGTACATTCGATCTCAGATAGAGTGAGAAGTTATGTGGGAAAAGATAGCAATAATGACCCATTAGTTAAAATAATTAATTCATATTACGGTTTAAGATCAAGATACCTTCACCAAGGAACTAGGTTTGTCGATAATTCATATTCAGGCAGTGCGGTACCACTATTAGATAGCAATACAATGAGTAACGCTAGAGAGTACTACCAAGTTAGTCTGCTAAATTTAAGGGAATGGTGTAGCTACTTACTAAGGTTATCTTTAGAAGAAATGGCTTTAGAAGCTAATTAAACACTTTAAAAATGTAGAGCCAAATATGTAGGCCCTACATCTTAAATAGCGAGCTTAACTTCTAAACCTAACCCCAAAACCACCAAGACCCATCAACAACACCAATCCCCACACAAATATGTTGCCGTATTGGCTGTACACGCTGTCGCCTTTTATAAGCTTAATGTTGGCTTTCAATATGGTAGCTTCAAACTGAGGCATGGTTTGTTGTGTGTGGCTTATGGGGTCGTATACGGCGCTTACACCATTGTTGGTAACTCGCACTAGAGGGCGTTGTAGTTCGAGCGCGCGCATACGGGCTATTTGCATGTGTTGCAAAGGCCCAATAGAGTCGCCAAACCAGGCATCGTTACTTACCGTAAAGAGTAGGTCGGAATCGCTTTTGTAATTACCGCGTACTAAGTCGGCAAAAACAATTTCGTAGCAAATAGCGGGGAGTAAGTTATAGCCATTGGCGCGCAAGTTGTTTTGCACTTTGTCGCCACGGGTAAACGATGACATAGGCAAATCGAATAATGGGGCAATAGGGCGCAAAAAGTCTTGAAACGGTACAAACTCGCCAATAGGTAATAGCTGGTGTTTTTGATAGCGGTTTTTATCAAGGTAATGATAATGCCCGTGCTCGTCGCCGCGTTCTTTATTACCGACCACAATAAGCGTATTGAATATGTTTTTGGTGTCTCGCTGGTAGTCAACAATACCGGTTACAAGGGCGGTTTTATTAAACGAGGCGGCACTGTCTAAATTGGCTAGGTAGGAATCAGCAAGCATTTCTATTTCAGGCACTGCGGCTTCTGGCCATACTATTAAGTCGGCATCCCAATGTGGGCGTGTCAGGTCTTGGTATTTGCTCATTGTGGTCCAAAACTCACTTGGCTCAAAGCGCAGGTGTTGCTGTATGTTCCCTTGTACGAGCAATACTGACATGTTTTTATCTGTGTAATGAATACTACCTGTGGTGTTTGCGCCTGTAAAAATAAGCGCAACAGCTGTCGCAGTAACCGCTGGGGTTTTAAAATCTTTTTGGGTAAGTCTATATAGTGCAAAGCCAATAGCGACACAGGTAAGTGTTAAGCCAAACTCGCCAATATAAGGGGCAAGCAACCTTAAAGGTCCGTCGGTTTGTGTGTAGCCAAAACTTAACCACGGGAAACCGGTAAGTACGGTGCCACGTAAATACTCACTAATTGCAAAGCAGGCAATTAGTAATGCGCCAAAGCTTTTAGGGCCACTGGCAAAGCGTGTAGTTGCCCAAAAGGCAAGTGCAGGAAATAACGCTAAATAGGCGCACAAAAATGCCATTAACGAGAGTGACGCAATAAGCGGCATACCGCCAAAGGTGGCAATAGAAACATGTACCCAGCTTATACCTGCACCAAACCAGCCTAGGCCAAATATAAAGCCATATTTAGCAGCGGTTTTTGCGTGTGCTTTACCGGTATTATTGGGGTTAACGCAAAAAATTATGGTACCAAGGCTAATAAATACGATGGGCCAAATTTCAAAGGGGGCATAGCCAAAAGTTAAAATAAGGCCCGCAACGAGTGCGAGCCATGCTTTTTTATCTTTTGCTAATAAGGTAAGTCTAGTTAGCAGTTTCTTCACTGTCGTTATCATCAGCCTTAGGAACGGTGACTTGCAGTTGCAAAATACGACGATTGTCGGCGTTGGTTACTTTAAATTGGTAACCTTCTATGTCAATCGTTTCACCACGGCTTGGCATATGGCCAAATGCGTGCAGTACAGTTCCGCCAATAGTATCGGCTTCGTCTGTGCTGTAGCCTGTTTTAAAATGCTCGTTAAAGTCATCTACAGGTGTGAGTGCTTGCACTACGTGAACATGTTTAGCAAGTCGACGAATATCTTGATGTTCTTCTTCTTCGTCGTGCTCATCTTCGATTTCGCCAACAATTATTTCAAGAATATCTTCAATCGTTACCAAGCCCGATACGCCGCCGTATTCGTCAATAACAACAGCCATATGGTAGCGTTGCTGACGGAATTCGTTTAGCAATGTATCAACACGTTTGCTCTCAGGTACTACCATTGCTGGACGTAAATAATCGCGTATTGATGGTAAATGCTCGTCTTTATTTAAGATCAGTGGCAATAAATCTTTAGCGAGTAAAAAACCTTCTACATGGTCTTTGTCTTCAATCACCACAGGAAAACGTGAGTGAGTTGAGTCAACCATCATTGGAATTAGCTCTTCAAGCGGGCTGTCGATCTCAAGAGTGATCATTTGTGAGCGCGGAACCATTATGTCTCGCACTTTAAGCTCAGACACGCCAAGCACACCTTCTATCATCTCTTTTGTTTCAGGATCGATTACGTCTCGTTCTTGCGCATCGGCAATAACTTCGACCAGCTCTTCTCTATTCTGGGGTTCCCCTTGCAACATTTGGGCTATTCTGCCCAACCACGTTTTGCCAGAAGAACCCTGGCTAGATTGCGAGTTACCGTCGCTCATTGCGTCTAATTGCTCCGTTAATTTAAATATCGTCCCGGTATGGGTCTGCTATGTTTAGCTCTGCAAGTAATTGCTTTTCGATGCTTTCCATCTCTAAAGCATCGTCACTCTTTATATGGTCAAATCCAAGCAAATGCAAGCATCCGTGAATAACCATGTGAGCAAAGTGGTCATGAAATGACTTCTCTTGCTCAATTGCTTCAGCTAATACAATGGCTGGGCAAATAATTAAATCACCAACCAAGGGAATATCTATTCCTGGTGGTGCTTCAAATTCGAACGACAGTACGTTGGTCGGTTTATTTTTACCGCGATAGTCGTTATTAAGTTGTTGCGATTGCGCTTCGTCGCTAATAACGATACTGAGTTCTGACTCGTCACGGTATTGGCTAAGGGCTTTGTCGGCCCACAGTGCAAATTGCTCTTCGCTTGGGAGGTTGTCAAACTCACAGGCTATTTGTAAATCAAGTTCGGTTGTCAAAGTATTACTCTTTAGTAGTAGGCTGTTGAAGAGCAGCAAGTGCGTCTTTTGCATTTTGCTTTTCAATGCGCTTTAGTCGCTCGCTTTCGTCGTTTCGCTCGTAGGCTTCAACTATGCGTGCTACAACAGGGTGGCGTACGACGTCTTGGGCTTTAAAGTAGTTAAAGCTAATTTCGTTTACGCCATCAAGTACTTCCATTGCATGGCGAAGGCCTGAACGTGTGCCACGAGGTAAATCGACCTGTGTTATATCGCCTGTAATAACCGCTTTTGAGTTAAACCCTATACGGGTTAAAAACATTTTCATTTGCTCAGCGGTGGTATTTTGGCTTTCATCTAAAATAATAAAGGCATCGTTTAAAGTGCGTCCGCGCATGTAAGCAAGCGGAGCGACTTCAATGATATTTTTTTCGATGAGTTTTTCTACTTTTTCAAAACCTAGCATTTCAAAAAGAGCATCGTAAAGAGGGCGCAGGTATGGGTCTATTTTTTGACTTAAATCACCGGGTAAAAAACCAAGCTTTTCGCCCGCTTCTACAGCAGGACGCGTTAATAATATACGGCGTATTTCTTGGCGCTCAAGGGCGTCAACGGCGGCAGCAACTGCAAGGTAGGTTTTACCAGTACCAGCAGGGCCAATACCAAAGGTAATGTCGTGGTTTAAAATATTAGCCACATAAACACCTTGGTTATCGTTACGTGGTTTAATAACACCACGGCGCGTTTTAATCACCATTTCTTTGCCGTAAGCGCTGCTTGATGCGTCTTGCTCTAGGGCTTTTGATTCGGTAATAGCTAAATGAACGGCTTCGGGTTCTATTTCGCCTAAAACACCACGAACTGGCTGAGTATCAACATAAAGGTTTTTTAAGATTTCTACAGCGCCGGCGCAGTTGTGTAGTTTACCGGTTACTTTAAAAAAGTTGTCACGGTGAATTATTTCAACAGCCAGGTGGCGTTCAATTTGTTTGATGTTTTCGTCAAACGGGCCACATAAAGAAGAAAGGCGTTTGTTATCGGCAGGTTCTAAATAAATCTCTAATGTTTTTAACTGATTACTCAAAATTGCTTCCTATAGTACTGCGCCAGCGTTAACTGGCGCTAATAGTGTGACTAAGGAACGAAAGTAGCTACGCCAATTTCGTTAACAGTGTCTGGTTTTGGCTCTGCAGCTGCAGCTTTAGTTAAAATAGCTGAAGGAGCGATTTCACGTCGTAAGTTCATTTCTGATTCTGTACGAATTAAGTCACCACGTAAAGAGTTAGGTAGTGCTTCGGTAATACGTACGTCAACAAACTGTCCGATCACTGTGTGCGGGCCAACAAAATTTACTACACGGTTATTTTCGGTACGGCCACGTAATTCCATCGGGTTCTTTTTAGAAGGACCTTCAACAAGTATACGTTGCTCTGTATCGAACATTTGACGGCTAATTTGCTGCGCCATTTGTGTAATACGGTTTTGTAGTAAGTATAAGCGTTCTTTTTTCTCTTGCTCTGTTACGTCATCTGGTAAATCTGCCGCTGGCGTACCTGGGCGGGCACTGTAAATAAAGCTAAAGCTCATATCAAAACCAATGTCGCTAATAAGCTTCATGGTCGCTTCAAAGTCTTCTTTACTTTCGCCTGGGAAACCAATAATGAAATCTGACGACATGCTTAAGTTAGGACGAATTTTGCGTAACTTACGAATTGTCGATTTGTATTCAATTGCCGTATGGCCACGTTTCATTAGGTTTAATATACGGTCTGAACCACTTTGTACTGGTAGGTGTAAGTGATCTACAAGCTCTGGTACATCAGCGTAAACGTCGATTATATCAGGCGTAAATTCTACCGGGTGCGATGTGGTGTAACGAATACGGTCAATACCATCAATAGCAGCAATAAGACGAATTAAATCTGAGAAATAACATATTTCGCCATCGTGCGTGTCGCCGCGGTATGCGTTTACGTTTTGGCCTAGTAGGTTTACTTCACGTACGTTTTGCTCAGCAAGTTGTGCAATTTCAAGTAGTACGTCATCTACTGGGCGGCTAACTTCTTCGCCGCGAGTATACGGTACAACACAAAAAGTACAGTACTTAGAACAGCCTTCCATAATTGATACAAACGCAGATGGGCCATCCGCTTTTGGTTCTGGCAGGCGGTCAAACTTTTCAATCTCTGGGAATGAAATATCAACAACCGATGAGCCTTTGTTGCCTTGCACTTGTTTAATCATTTCTGGTAAACGATGCAATGTTTGCGGGCCAAAAATAACATCTACAAATGGTGCGCGTTGGCGAATAGAGTCACCTTCTTGTGAGGCAACACAACCACCTACACCAATTATTAAGTCTGGCTTGTCGTCTTTTAACAACTTCCAGCGACCTAACTGGTGAAATACTTTCTCTTGTGCTTTTTCACGAATTGAACAGGTGTTAAGTAAGATTACGTCGGCATCTGTTGCATCATCAGTTAGCTGGTAGCCGTTGGTGGCATCTAAAAGTTCAGCCATTTTCTGAGAGTCGTATTCGTTCATCTGACAACCCCAGGTTTTAATATGCAGCTTTTTGCTCATTGAAATATTGCCTCGTGTTCAATTCGATAGTGGCACAAAAATGTGCTAGAAACAGGATTAAGGAGCAAGCATGCTCACTTAAAGGAGGCGTATTTTAGCTGGATACCCGCCCAGATCCAAGTATAGTTTTCATGTTTGTGATCTCAAATCAATACAGGGCGAGTTTAATGTGCTGTTAGGGATATCCTCTGGTATAAAACAAATTAATTTTGATACAATCAAAACAGACTCAAGTAATAATAAAATGATGAAAAACATGACCAAAAATAATGTGATAGTGGTTGGCGGAGGCATGGTTGGTGCGGCTATGGCGATAAAGCTGGCTCAGCAAGGCTTTGGCGTGCGCATAATTGAAAAACACCTAATAGACCCATCGCACATTCTTAGTAGCGATAAGGTGGATATTAGAGTGTCTGCTATTAATCGTTTTTCAGAAAATTTACTTGATGAATTAGGGGCAATGCCTCTTTTAAGGCAAAACCGCATAGCACCTTATCAACAATTAGAGGCTTTTGAGCGCGGTGGTGACAATTTATTATTTGATTGCGCCGACATAAACACGACACATTTAGGCCACTTGATTGAAAATAGTTTAATTCAAGCAAGTTTGTGGCAGCAATTTGGGCATTATAAGATTGAGGTTATTGAGCAATCATTGCCGGTAACTAAAATAGAGCAAACGGATGATTTAATTACGCTTGTGTATGGTGATCAAACCTATACGGCTGATTTAGTAATTGCCGCCGATGGTGGGCAATCGCAGCTGCGCGATAAGGCGAATATTGGTATGACGGGTTGGCAGTACCAACAGCATTGCATGGGGGTATTAATTAAACTCGATGCACCGCAACAAATTAAAACATGGCAACAGTTTACACCAAGTGGGCCGTTAGCATTTTTACCAATGCAGGCACCGTACGCTAATTTAATTTGGTACGACGATGCAAATACATTGCAAGCATTTAAAGGGCTAAGCCCAACTCAGTTAAAAACGCACATACTGAATAAATTCCCAGAACTCGCTGGAGACTTTGAAGTACAAACCCATGCAGTATTTCCGCTTACTCGCCAACATGCTAATAATTATTCGCAAGGGCGCTTGGTTTTAGTGGGCGACGCTGCACATACAATTAATCCCCTTGCAGGGCAGGGCGTTAATTTAGGTTTTCAGGACGTAGTGGCACTTGCTGAGGTTTTAAACGAAGCAGGAGATATAGGTTGCCCACTAAAACTTAAAGAATACGAGCGAGCTCGCCGCAGGGCTAATTTATTAATGATGAGCATGATGGACGCGTGTTACTTTGGGTTTTCTAATCAAATTACGCCACTTAAATGGGCACGCAGCCAGTTTTTAAAAATGGCTAATAATACGGGGCCAATAAAAAACTGGGTTTTAAAATACGCAATTAGTGGTGATTTAGGCTAAATTTAAAGTAGATATTAGAAAGGCTCATTTATGAGCCTTTTTTTATGTCTGTTTTTAAGTCAGCAAATAGTGACTCGGCTATATTGAACACGGTTTTAATTTAACTGGTGTTACATCACTAAATCGCAATTTAATAACTTTAAAGAGCCTGTGTGTGGATAATTTTTTTACAGTAATAATTATTTTAGGTGCGCTACTGCTTGTTGCTAGCTTAAAAACAACCGTTAAAGTTTGCAAAAAAACATCGCAAAGAGCATGGAGTGTACTGCTATGCGCTATTATTTTTTTTATTATAGGGTATTGGTGGATACTTTATTATTTTTCAAACCACGACATTGCACCCGTCGTTATGAATATGGTGGCTATGTTGTTACTTGGCGGTGGTGGGTTTGTTTTTTTAGTTATTAAACTGAGCTTAAAAAGTATTCTTAAAATAGAGCAAGCAACGCAGTATCAAAAATATCAAACTGAGCACGATAACTTAACAACTCTACCTAACCGCGATAAATTTTTTAAATCTTTAAGTAAACAAGTTGAATATCCTTCCCCATTTTCACTATTTTATATCGACTTAAATAACTTTAAACAAATTAATGATGCGTTTGGGCATCAGTGTGGTGACCAACTTTTGGCTGCATTTGCCAATAAATTAAATAAAGAATTATGCGGCATTGCTAAGTTATATCGAATAGGTGGCGATGAGTTTGCTTTTTTATTGCATACCGATACAGATGAAAGCATGAATTATTGTGTAAACATTATAAACTCAGCCGTCAAAAGTCCGTTTTGTACGAATGAGCAAATGGTTAAAATACAATTAAGTATAGGCGTAAGCCGTTTTCCTGATGATAGCCGATTGCCCGATCAGCTATTAAAAAAAGCTGACTTGGCACTGCATGAAGCTAAAAAAACATTTCAACCTTTGGTAAATTACTCATCTGCAATAGGTAAACGAGCTGAGGACTTTTTTGATTTATCAGCCAAAATTAAAGTGGCATTACATAAAGATGAGTTTGAGCTTTATTTACAACCCATAATGGACTCTAAAGATCTGCAATTACATGGCCTAGAAGCGCTTATCCGATGGCCGCAAGATGATGGTAGCTTTATTAGTCCAGAAAAGTTTATAACCGTAGCTGAGCGTACAGGGCTTATTTTTCCTTTATCGAAATGGGTTGTACAAGAAGCCGTTAATCATATTAGAAAGCTCAAGCTATTTGGTTTCACCGGTACTATACATGTCAACTTATCGACTAAAGATATTGAAAGCAGCGAGTTTTACGATTTTATAATTAGTTTACTCGCAACCGACCCTACATTAAGCGACTCGTTAATTTTTGAAATTACAGAAGGTGCAATGATGACAAATATACCGGCTGCTAGAAAAATGATGCAACAATTGAGTATGCGCGGGTTTAAATTTAGTGTTGATGACTTTGGTACTGGCTTTTCGTCACTGTCGTTATTAAGAGAGCTGCCAATTAATCAAATAAAAATTGATCAGTCGTTTGTCAAAGATATGCTTACTAACTCGCCTGATTACGCCATTGTAGAATCTACATTGTTTTTAGCGAGTCGATTAAATTGCGATGTAGTTGCTGAAGGAATAGAAACTAAAGAGGTAGAACAGGCGTTGTTGAGTCTTAACTGTGATTATTTACAAGGGTATTTATATAGCAAACCAATAAATATAGATGAATTTATAAATGTTTATTTAAGTGCAGAAAAAGTAAGTTGAATTTAATGAGTATTGAGAAGTTTTAGACAGGGGAGTCAAATTGGCTGGGATACCAGGATTTGAACCTGGGAATGCCAGGATCAAAACCTGGTGCCTTACCGCTTGGCGATATCCCAACTATAAATTTGAATTAGTTTTAGTTCTTAATAAGAACATGGTGCGGAAGGAGAGACTTGAACTCTCACAACCT
>NZ_BADV01000079.1:0-13444 GCF_000238895.1 Pseudoalteromonas sp. BSi20429
CCGCTTTGGTATCAATTTTTTGATCGTTTTTAACATTAGCATCTACTTTATACGCAAATTTGGTAAGCCAAACCCAACTAATAATAAGCATACTTAAAGACAGTGGTACGCCTACAATCATCCACTGAGCAAAGCCTATTTCAATTTGGTAACTGTCAGATAGGTATGCAGCCATTAATGCATTAGGCGGTGTACCAATTAAAGTAGCAATACCACCAATGCTTGCACCATAAGCAATTGATAGTAGCAATGCTTTGCCAAACCCTTCATTACTTGGGTCTGATTGCTTAACCAAATTGGTAATTGAAAGTGCAATAGGCAACATCATTACGGCTGTCGCAGTATTAGACATCCACATAGATAAAAATGCAGTAACAAGCATCATAGCTAAAATTTGTAAACTTGGTTTTTTACCCGCATATAACATGGTGCTTAATGCAATACGTTTATGTAAACCCCAACGCTCCATAGCAATTGAGATTAAAAATCCGCCTAAAAATAAAAAGATTAACGGGTGTGCATATGGCGCAGCCACACTTTTTATTGCTGCTATGTCAGCCAGTGGTGATATAACCAGTGGTAGCAATGCAGTTGCCGGAATTGGTACAACTTCACTTACCCACCACGATGCCATCCAAAACGCTAAACCTGCGGTTTTAAATGCCGCAACCGACATTCCTGTTGGCGGATCAAGTAAACATGTTAATAGCATTACTAAAGGGCCCAGTACTAAAAAAAGCCATTGAAAATGTCTGTTCTTATCTGGTTCTTGCGTCAATATATTATCTGTCATGGCTAGCCTCTAAAACTTGTATTTAAGACCAAGCGCAACACTGCTGTCGTCTTGTTCTTCTAAATTAAGATCGGTATATAAAAGATAAGCTGTAGTTTGCTTATCAAATACATAATCAAGGCCTGTGCTCCATTGCGTTGCCTCAGATGCTTGACGAAGAGTTGAGTCATCCTTTGCAAACTGAACTTTTGGCACCCACTTATCAAGTGTATAACTGGCACTTAATACGTAACCATTGCCCGACTTACTGCCATCTACTGATTCTGAATGCTGGTACAGCGCACCAAGTTGTAATTGTTCGAACTTATAAACACCGGCAATTCTACTTGCAGTAATATTATTAAGTGAATCAACATGGCTTAACGATAAGTAATATGGCGTATTATTTAAATTACGGTCGCCATAAATAAGCGTAGCAGCAAAGCCTGCTTTATCGTCTTTATTGTCATCTTTTGGCGCATAAGTAAATGAAAACTGCATATTATGCCAATAGTTTGAGGTGTAAGTTATAGTATCGCCAAGGCGGTCTTGACCTGCAATAACCTGTGCCATATCGGCTTGAGTTTCGTTAAAGTTATCGAGTTTACCTTCAGAGTATTTAAAGCGAGTGTCGTTACGACCTACAACAACTTCACCAAAAGCGCCTTTTAAACCTAAATAAGTATTACGTGCAGTAAAAGGCTCTTGCGTATCATCTTCTTCAAAACCTTTAACTTGTACCTCATATTTAAAAACAGCACTTAAATATTCGTTAAGTTTATGATCGCCCTTAATACCAATACGCGAGTATGGCGCTTCAATTTGAGTACCCTCTTCGGCATAACGCATTATGCCCGTATCAGTACTGGCAATTTGTACTTCAGCTTTACCGTATACAGCGTACTCTGCAGCAAAAGATGTGTGTGAAAACGTAGCTAAGCAACCATAGGATAGAAATAAAATACAGGTGTGTGTAGTTTTTGTCATCGTGTGCCCTAATTATTAGAATCTACTTGTTGTAGCGCTAATAAGGCAACTTTACTGCCAAGTGTATAAAAGCAATCTATTTCAATAGCTTACTAAAATAAATCGTTTGATTTAAATAAAAACGTGTGAATTACCACACATAAGAAAGTAGGTCCTGTCACCAAACCCACACATTTAGTCAGTAAACATATCTCTATTAAGATTGTATTTACTCATTTTATCGTAAAGTGTTTTACGGGCAATTTGCAGTGTTTCCATGGTGTTTTTAATACTGCCGTGGTTTTGCTCAAGCGCGTACTCAATAAGTGACTGCTCATAAAAAGAGACTTTTTCAGATAAGCTTAAATCGGGAGATAAGCCACCTAATTGTTGTGTTTTAACTTCAGCAAAGGCAAGTTCGGCACCAAGTAATACAGCTCGCTCTGCTTGATTTCTTAGCTCTCTCACATTGCCCGGCCAGTCATAGGCAACTAACCGCTGTTGTATTTCGTAATTTACTGCCGCCGGCGGCTTATGATAGCGAGTTGCAGCAATAGAGCTAAAGTGTTTAAACAAAAGTAATATGTCAGCTTTTCGCTCTCGTAATGGCGGAATATTAACGTTAACCAAACTAAGTCTGTAGTATAAATCAGCTCTAAAATCACCCTTTTCAACTAAAGCAAGTAAGTCTACTTTTGTAGCTGCAACAATTCTGATGTCTAAATAAATTGCTTTGTTATCGCCTACAGGTGTTACTTTTCGCTCTTCTAATACGCGTAATAACTTAACTTGCAGTGCCATTGGAGTGCTTTCTATTTCATCTAAAAAGACCGTACCACCTTGTGCATATTCAAACTTACCTTTTCGACTTTGAGTAGCCCCTGTATATGCACCACTTGCTGCACCAAACAATTCGCTTTCTATTAACTGCTCTGGTACTGCGCCACAATTAATAGCAACAAAATTACAGCTAGAGCGATTACTCTGATCGTGTAGATACCGCGCTACAAGTTCTTTACCTGTGCCAGTTTCACCTTCAATCATTACATCGGTTGGGGTATCTATAATTGTGTTTAATAAGTGCATCATGTGTTGCATTTTAGGTGTGTCACCTAGTATGCGTACACCTGGGGCTGAGGTTTTCTGTACAGCCACTTTTAATGCGCGGTTCTCCATAACAAGGCTTCGTTTGTCGCACGCTCGTGCTATGCAATCAAGAAGATGTTCGTTAACTGGTTTTTCAAATAAATCATACGCACCTAATTGCATCGCTTTAACTGCTATCGATACATCAGCGTAACCAGTTAAAAATATTACAGGGAGCTCACTATCAAAAGCCGTTATTTGCTCTAAAAGCGTTAAGCCATCCATGTTCGGCATATTTATATCGCTCAGCACAACTCCAGCAAAGCGCCTATTGAGTTTGCTAAGAGCGGTACTTGCGTCATTAAAGCAATCAACGGTGTATCCTTCGAGAGTGAGCAATTGCTTTAAAGAGTCTCTGATCATTGCTTCATCATCAATGACTATTATGTGATTACATGGGGAGCTATCAATCATCTTTATTTTCCTGCCTGTTAGAGAGGCTAATTATAAATTCAGCCCCGCCTTCAACTCGATTGTGCGCGCTCAAACAACCATTAAACGAATCTATTATTTGTTTTGATATAGATAAACCAAGGCCTAAACCTTTACTTGATTTAGTACTATAAAAAGGTTCAAACAAATTACCAAATGCATGTTGCTCAATACCAGAGCCAGTATCTAAAATCGACAGTTTTACTCGCTCTTCAAAACACTCCAGCTGAAAACTTAAGTTACGAATAATTGCACCATTCATAGCTTGGCTAGCATTAGTAATTAAATTAACGAGTACTTGTTCAAATTTAAGCGAATCGACCCACACAACGACTGTTTCATCAAACTGAGGTGGCTCTACTTGTACGTTATCTTGCTTTAACTGCGCGCTAGAAATCATTAATGCGTTATTAACAAGCCCTGCAAGAGGGTAAGGTCTGAGCTGCATTTTTGAAGGTTTACTAAAATGCTTTAACTGACCTACAATTTGGTGCACTCGATTAACTAATCCCTCAATCACTACTAAGCTTTCACCAAGTGCTGAAGTATTTCCTTTAGCTAATAAACGCTTTGCCGAAGCTAAATAAGTATTAATAGCACTGAGCGGCTGGTTTATTTCGTGGTTGATTCCTGCACTTAGCTGTCCTATTGTCGCAAGCTTTGCAGACTGCACTAAAGCCGTTTGTACTTTTTCCAAAGCCTGAGTGCGCTCAAGGACTTCAAGTTCAAGGCTATGTCTGGAGTACACCAGCTTTTTATAACCCGCAAACCGAGTTAATAAAATATAACTAATAATAATAACTAAGCTACAGATAATAAATACCCAAAATAAGCGAGGCAGTTGAGCTGAATTAACTTTTGTTATATCAACGAGTACGTTCATTGTGGCATTAAAATATCGTAAAGGTCTTTGCGACATTACGTAAAGTTTTTTATCTACTTTTAAATGTTTAATACCTTCATTAGAAAATTGAAACTGCTTAATATACAAAGGCTGATGATCTAAATAAGCCCGACGAGATTTAATATCTCTGCGCATAGTTATATCAAGTTCAGTGAAGCTGTTTAATCGCCACGTTTGCATATCTGACATTGCAATTACCTCATCTGCAAGCTGCAAAAAAAAGTGACTACCCTTTGAAGTATTTAGAAGCTCTCTGTCATCCTCAAATTTACTTACATTCACTTTTAACACAACAACACCAATGGCTTTATTGTCGCGATATACTGCTTGTGAAAAGTAAATACCACGCTCTTTAGAGCGCATGCCTAATGCAAAGTACGCTACTTTTTCGCCTGCAAATGCACGTTTGAAATAAGGTCTAAACGCAAAGTTGCTACCTAAAAAAGTATAATCTGCTTGCCAATTACTACTGGCAATAACTTCGCCTTGAGTATTTAGAACAAAAATATCTGAGGCACCGCTAGCTTGTTGAATATCAGCAAGGTAGTTATTAATAGCGTTATAGTGCTGTGGCTGCGCATCTACAAAGTCTATCATTAACGAGTTATAGGTAAGTAACTGGGGAATAGCAGAAAAACGAGCAAGCTCAGTATCAATATAGTTATTTAATTGCGTAACTTGGCGCTCAGCCTGGTAGGTTGCTTGCTCAACATCATGAGAACGACCAAGCCAAAACGTAACAACTAATATAAGTACGAGTAACACACAAACAGTAATGATTTTTTTAGAAAAAGAAAACATGAAGAACTCGCAAAAAATAGCCAAGAAAATTTTAGGGCGCTAGTGTAACGGCTAATCTCTAGCAGAGATATAAACTTTTTGTTAACAACAGTTTTAAAGTGTTTAAAAACAAAAATCGCCGTAAACAACTATGTTTACAGCGATCTGTTTAGCATTAAATTAAAAAACAATTAATTTGTAGCTAATGTTGATCTCTTTTTAACATATTTATATAAGCCAATTAACGACGCTGCAATCCAAAATATCTCGATTACAAAGCTCGCTAAATTAAAGTTATAACAAAGGCTAATTAACAGTAAAATTGCCCCTGTTAAATTCATCATATTATACGTTAAGCTAGCTGGAGATGTTTTACCTAGCTGCAGTAAAAAAAATGAACCAACTACTAAAAAAGTACCTGTCATGCCTATGATGTCAAATAAGAGTGCTATCACGAAACTATCCTTTATCCATTTTTAAATAACCCAATAAACTGGCCCGATCCATGGGGAGGGTATTTTTTCATTCATTGAAACAGCAAACCGAGCGATTCTATCAATATGGTAAATTCTAACAAGGCCATATGTCCGCATGCACAAGGCTTTATACTTATTCGCTTAATTAAGTATTATTGCGGTTTAATATTACTTCATATACCTTATTTAAAGGTTACTTTGCCGCCAATTATTTTATAGGCCGGCGCACCGCGAATAATCGCTTCTCGGGCAAATGGTCGGCTACAGTTAGGGCAAATACAAGCCTCTGTTGTAAAGTCTTGGCTAATACGCTCTTTAAAACACTTAACTAATGCTCCTTTGCCTCCTTTTCGGTATTTAAATAAGGAAGCTTTACAGGCTGAGCAAAAAATATCGACCGTTTTAGTAGGGCCTTTTTTATTGGGTTTTGCCATTACGTCCTACTGGATTATAAAAAGTAATTAACTATGATATCAGTTTAGATAGGTAAAGGTTATAACAGGAACTTAGAATTTTTATGCGGTATGTTTATTGAAAAAGCTCATAATAGTTTTGTGGCTATAAATAAATACATCCTAATCTTTAAAAAAGAAGCGGTTTAACTGAGATGACAATACATTCATATTAAAAGGTTTGACTATAAACCCTGATACCTTAGCTGCAATAACTTGCTTAACTTTATCTGTACTGTCTTCACAAGTAACCATTAAAACGGGAATATCAGCGAGTTCATTATCTTTTCGAATGTTAGTAAGTAAACTAACGCCATCCATTTTTGGCATATGAAGGTCAGTAATAACCAAATCGAAATGTTGATTACGCAGAAATACCAAAGCTTGCAATCCATCAGTTGCTTCAACGATATTGCTATACTCTAGTTTTCTAAGCATATTAATTAATACGTGTCGCATGAGTGGCATATCATCAACAACTAATATTTTCATTAGTTTCTTTACCAAATTGTATAATGGGATTATATAAAACTACTCTACTCGTAGATAAGGATCAAATTTGGATTTGCTGATTATTTAAATCTTACGGCCATATCCCTAAAATGAGCCCCATTAACGAAAATTGTAAAATATGGTACCCCCCGTTAATTAAAAAAAGCTTTAGAGGGCGTTGCTCAAATATATAACTCAATCCAAATGAACTACTGATCCAAAAAAAGCCGATCACAAAGCCGGCTCCTATACTTTCACCTACGCTTGCATCCTTACCTAAAAAAAGAGATAGCATTAAAGCCGCTATAAAAACTAAAAAAAACTGCCACCAAATATCAACTTAGGGTTAGCCGATTGTAAATCCAGATCAGTTAAGCCAATACTTTCTAGCCAGGCATTTTTAAAGAGAGCTTTTGAATACCATATACCACCAAGCATAAAAGAAGACAGTGCAGCCACTAGTATCGCAAAATAATCTACATCTAAGAGGTTCATACAGACAGCCGTATACAAAAAGTGTAATACCGTTTGGTATTAAATATTAACGGTATAAAGATACTCCCAATGTAGTTATAAATAGGGGATTGAGCAAATGGCCTAACTTAAATTAATTTTTGGTATAGAAGATAATTATAAAAATAAAATTTATAAATCGCCAAATTTTGCATTGGTCAATAAGGCTAAATCAGTTGGCGAGAGTGCTATTTCTAAGCCTCTTTTTCCGGCGCTCACATAAATAGTGTCAAAGAGAGAAGCACTGCTATGAATAAACGTAGCTAGACGTTTTTTTTGTCCAAGCGGACTCACCCCTCCTAAAATATAACCGGTACTAACTTGTACTTTTTGTGGGGCAGCCATAATTACTTTTTTAGCCCCACATAATTTAGCTAACTGTTTTAAATTAACTTGTTGAGATACAGGCGTTACAGCAACAATCAGTTGCCCTTCATGTGTTTCAAGTACTATGGTTTTAAATACTTGTGCACTGTCTAAATTTAACTTTTCAACGGCTTCAAGCCCGTAGTGGCTATTATTCTTATCGTGCTCATAACTGAGTACTTCAAAGGTTTTTTTTTGCTTTTTAAGTAGATCTATTGCTGGTGTCATGCTGTTTCATCTTTTTTATTCACAGTAACAAAAATTAAGTTTAAAGCAAAAAAAAACGACGCTAAAAGCGTCGTTTTTTTGTTCATAATAATTTAAATTTATTTAGTTAAATCATCAAAAAACTTTTTAACACCGTCAAAAAAGCCTTGCTCTTTAGGACGGTTTTTAGAGCTATCTGTGCCCATACTTTCATCTAACTCTTGAAGTAGTTCACGTTGACGCTCGTTAAGATTAACTGGCGTTTCGATTACCACTTTACAAATTAGATCGCCTTGTGCACCACTGCGTACAGACTTAACACCTTTGCCACGCATACGGAACATTTTGCCCGTTTGAGTTTCAGACGGTATTTTAAGTTTTGCACGACCATCAAGTGTTGGCACCTGAATTTCGCCACCAAGGCCTGCTGTAGTAAAGCTAATTGGTACTTCACAATATAAATTATTCGCTTCACGTACAAATATTTCATGTTCACGAACCGATACTTGCACGTACAAGTCGCCCGACGGCGCGCCATGCATTCCGGCTTCGCCTTCACCCGTTAAGCGGATACGGTCGCCTGTATCAACGCCAGCTGGAATTTTAACTGAAAGCGTTTTAGTTTTTTCTACGCGGCCTTGTCCATGACAACTGTTACAAGGGTCTGAAATAATCTGACCTTGTCCCTGGCACGTTGGACACGTTTGCTGAACAGCAAAGAAACCTTGGCGCATTTGTACTTGGCCAGCACCATGACACGTAGTACATGTTTTAGGCTTTGAACCTGCTTTAGCACCACTGCCATCACACGGCTCACAACCCACCCATGTTGGCACTTTAATTTCAACTTCTTTACCACGAACCGCTTCTTCTAAGCTCAAGTCCATGTTGTAACGTAAATCAGATCCACGTTGTTGACGAGATTGACGTCGACCACCGCCGCCACCAAAAATATCGCCAAATACGTCACCAAATACATCACCAAAATCGCCATGACCGCCACCAAAGCCGCCATGACCACCGCCACCGCCTTGCTCAAATGCCGCGTGACCATGTTGGTCATACATTTGGCGTTTTTGAGGATCGGTTAAAATCTCGTAAGCTTCTTTAACTTCTTTAAATTTAGTTTCAAGCTCTTTATCGCCTGCGGTACGATCTGGATGATATTTCATCGCTAAGCGTTTATACGCTTTTTTTATGTCTCGCTCACTCGCATCTTTGCTTACGCCGAGGGCTTCGTAATAATCGCGTTTTGACATATCTATCACACTACTCTTTTCTGTTTGCAGCGTGAGCTGCTGGATAAACCGATAAATCGCATCGATTTATCATTGAATTTTTAAACCTTAAATACATGCAAAAGGCGCGACAAGCTATTGCTCGCGCGCCTCAATTGTTCATCCTAACCTAAACACTCGATTGAGTTAAGTGTTTTTGGCTAGCGAGAAGCGTTAGCAACAATTACTTGTCGTCTTTCACTTCTTCGAACTCTGCATCAACAACGTCGTCGTCTTGCTTAGCTGATTGCTGTTGCTCGCCTGCATCTGCTGAACCTTGCTGTGCTTTCGCTTGTGCAATTTCCATTAGTTTTTGAGACTTTTCAGCAAGAGCTTGAGTTTTAGCTTCAATCTCTTCTTTGTTGTCGCTCTTAATAGCAGCTTCTAAATCTACAACAGCCGCTTCAATCGCTTCTTTGTCTTCGCTTGGTAATGCATCGCCAGCTTCTTCAATTTGCTTACGAGTACCATGTACTAGAGCGTCAGCTTGGTTACGAGCAGCTACAAGTTCTTCAAACTTTTTATCGTCTTCAGCATGTGCTTCTGCATCACGAACCATTTTTTCAACTTCTTCATCGCTTAAGCCTGAAGATGCTTGAATTGTGATTTTTTGCTCTTTACCTGTATCTTTATCTTTCGCAGATACATGTAAGATACCATCGGCATCAACATCGAATGTTACTTCGATTTGCGGTGTACCACGTTGTGCTGGGCGAATACCTTCTAGGTTAAATTGACCTAGAGATTTATTGTCGCTTGAACGTTTACGCTCACCTTGTAACACGTGAATTGTTACAGCAGATTGGTTATCTTCAGCTGTTGAGAATGTTTGCGATTTCTTAGTAGGAATCGTCGTGTTTTTCTCAATTAATGCAGTCATTACTGAGCCCATTGTCTCAATACCTAGAGATAATGGAGAAACGTCTAGTAATAGTACATCTTTAACGTCACCAGCAAGTACACCACCTTGAATCGCTGCGCCTACTGCAACTGCTTCATCAGGGTTTACGTCTTTACGTGGTTCTTTACCGAAGAAATCAGCAACTGTTTTTTGTACTAAAGGCATACGTGTTTGGCCACCAACAAGAATAATATCGTTGATGTCGCTTACTGATAAATCAGCATCAGCAAGTGCACGTTTAAGTGGCTCTAGAGATTTAGTTACTAAATCTTCAACTAGTGATTCAAGCTTAGCACGTGTTAGTTTCACGTTCATGTGCTTAGGACCAGATGCATCAGCAGTTACATACGGAAGATTTACTTCAGTTGATTGTGCAGATGACAGTTCAATTTTTGCTTTTTCAGCAGCTTCTTTAACACGTTGCATTGCAAGAGGATCAGTTTTTAAGTCTAAACCTTGATCTTTCTTGAATTCAGCTACTAGGTAGTTGATTACACGGTTATCGAAATCTTCACCACCTAAGTGAGTATCACCGTTTGTAGCAAGTACTTCAAAAGTGTGCTCGCCTTCAACTTCATCAATTTCAATGATTGATAAATCGAAAGTACCGCCACCTAAGTCATATACTGCAACGATGTTTTCGCCACGGTTTTTATCCATACCGTAAGCAAGTGCCGCAGCAGTTGGCTCATTGATAATACGTTTAACTTCAAGACCCGCAATACGACCAGCATCTTTTGTTGCTTGACGTTGTGAATCGTTAAAGTATGCAGGTACTGTGATTACAGCTTCAGTTACTTCTTCACCTAAGAAGTCCTCTGCCGTTTTCTTCATTTTTTTCAGTACTTCAGCAGAAATTTGTGGTGCAGCGCGTTTTTCGCCACCCGCTTCTACCCATGCATCGCCGTTATCAGCTTTGATGATTTTAAACGGCATGATGCCGATATCGCGTTGTACTTCTTCGTCTTCAAAACGACGACCAATTAAACGCTTGATTGCAAATAATGTGTTTGTCGGGTTAGTAACCGCTTGACGCTTAGCAGATTGACCTACTAATGTTTCGCCGTCTTGCGTGTAAGCAATAATAGACGGGGTTGTGCGATCGCCTTCCGCGTTTTCAATAACACGTGCTTTGCCACCATCAAGTACTGCAACACAAGAGTTTGTAGTACCTAAATCGATTCCAATAATTTTACCCATGAAACTTCTCCAACTTCAATATTCGTTAATACGTTCGATGACATAGTAAATAGGGATGCGCCAAACTTATTTCAACTGTAAAAATGAAAAAAAATCCATTTTTTGTGATTTATTTACAAAATAACCCTAATAATTGTAAGGAATGGTGATTTTTGCACCGCCAGAGACGTTTTTAATTACTGGTCTGACTAGTTTGGTTGTGTTATAAATTTATTAAATCGCACTATAAAAGGACATCTTCATGCATTTTGACCAATTACTTCTCCAAGCTGCAAAAATTGGAAGTTTAGACAATACCGAACAATTAACTAGCACAATGCAATTTCCAGAAAACTGGTGCCAAGGCAGAACTGCTTTTGGTGGTCTCTCAGCCGCACTGTTGTATCAAGCTATCAGAGGAAAAGTATCTAATGATCGTCGCCTACTCTCACTCAGTACAAATTTTGTAGGGCCATTACTAGCTGATACTCCTTTTTCGTTATCGGTAGAAATATTACGACAAGGTAAAAGCAGCACACAGGTACTTGCCAAAGCGATTCAAAATGAACAAGTGTGTGTAATTGTACAAGCGTGTTTTGCTAAAAGTAGAGAGTCGGGTGTAAATGTGCCTGTTTCAAAGTCTTTAGGGTTAAAACCGGTAGACGAGCGCCATACTCTACCTTTTATTAAAGGCCAGATGCCTGAATTTTTTCAACATGTTGATTTATGCCCTCAACAAGGTGCCATGCCATTTAGCAGCGCAGAAACTTCTCACTTAGGGGGCTGGATGCGCTTTAAACATACGCCCGAACAAATAACTGAAGCGCATGTAATTGCATTAACAGATGCATGGCCACCTACGTTATTACAAATGTTTAAAAAACCCGCTCCAGCTAGTAGCATGTCATGGTATTTAGAGTTTGTACAAGAGCCAAACTTATCACCTGGCGAATGGCTTGGCTTTGAAGCAATCACTCATCATTCAAAAGATGGCTATGGTTTAGAAGATGGCTGTATATGGTCACAATCCGGTGAGCTAATAGCGCTTACACGTCAAACAGTGGCGTTATTTGATTAATGAATGGGTTTGGCCTTCATCAACAATTCTTTTATAAGTACCGTTTTGCTTGATGAGCGCCAAACCAATATCAAACTCAGTAGCTAAAGAGAAGTTATTAAAATAAGCAGGTCGCTCTGCTTTTGGAAATAAAGTGTAAATTTGCACAGCTTCGGGTGATTTATGTTGATTGTAGTAATAGTAAAAAATACGCTTATCTAACACAATTACATCCACCCAACCTTTTAACAGCTTATCTACTTGCGCTTTTTGATTAATAACCTCTTGATATGAGCTAAAGTGTTTAACATTACTTTTAAATATAGAAGGCAGATATGCAGTTGCATTTTGAAAAGCAAGAACGTTTTTATTAAACAAGTCTTCTATTTTATCAATATTATATTTATTTCGCTTGAGTGTGATGGCTACATTTTCATAACTAAGTACCGGTTTACTTGAGTAAATACCAGCACTACTTCCTCCTGCATAATTTAAAAGTATATCTACTCCTTTATTATGCAATTGATGCTCAGCGCGTTTATTCGACATATATTGCACATTAATATTGGCAAATCCATTAGCCTTTAACGCGGCTTTGATTAAACCTAGGTGTATACCCGAGTCTGTTTTTGCAAAAACATAGGGCGGAATTGATGCGCTCGCGGCGATAATTACTTCTCGCTCTTTATTAATAGCCACAGCATTTTGCGAACAAATAAAGAGCCACGTTAGTATGCAGTACAAATAATATTTCACACGCTTCCTTTATATAACGAGCAGCTTGATGGCAGAACGCGTTGTATTAATGTATTAAATATAGCAAAATTGAAGAAATATTCTTCTTGCTTGGTATTAAATTGCAAACTGTCTGCCCCTGTTGTGATCTGATCATAGATATACCTCGCATAATCGCAAAACAAATGGCGATATGCCCACATTGTCACCATAAACTTTGCGAAGCCGATGTTAATCACGACAGTCGCATAGTTGCACTAAGCTTTAGCGCACTATTAATGCTGCTCAGCAGTATGTTTTACCCTTTTATTTCTTTTAGCAGTAGTGGTATTACTCAAACTATTACTCTGCCCGACGCGGCTCGAATTTTGTTTAATTATGATAGTGAGCTGCTTGGCTTATTTATTGATTTGAGCATTATTGCTCTGCCTATGGGTTTGCTTCTTATTTTAATTCCTTTGCATCTTGGGCTTTTAAAAACATTACCAGAGGGCATAGCAAGGCGACTACTAAAGTTCACCCTTGCGTTAGAGCCCTGGATTATGTCGGAAATATTTTTAATTGGCGTACTTGTTAGTATGGTTAAAATCATGTCGCTGGCTGATATTGGCTTTGGCACGAGTTTTTGGGCTTATGTGGGGTTTGTTATTTTATACATAGCCGCGCTTGTTCACTTAAATCGCCCACGCTTATGGGCTCAAATAAAGCCTGTAAAAGTACTCGAAGGCGCAGAGCATGCTAAACGTGCAATAGATGAAAATATTAAAGCCTGCCATGTGTGCCATCAAC
>NZ_BADV01000078.1:0-3969 GCF_000238895.1 Pseudoalteromonas sp. BSi20429
CTTTTTTAATGTTTATTAATAAACTTTATTTAAGTGCTAACTGTAGCTCGCGATTGCGCTCAAGTTGGGCAATAAAGTTATCTGCAATCGGTTTAAACTTAGCAAGTTCTGAGCGAGGTAATGGCTCTGACTTAGGAAGTTTTACTGTTTTAGGATTACGGTGAACGCCATTTACTAAAAATTCATAGTGTAAATGCGCGCCAGTAACACGACCCGTAGAACCTACAGTACCAATTTGTTGGCCCTGTTTAACTTTTTGGCCCGTTTTAACTAGTTTCTTATTTAGGTGTAAGTACTTAGTTACATATTGTGTGCCATGGCTAATAAATACGTAGTTACCGTTGTACTTGCTGTAACCCGCTTTAACTACCTTACCGTTACCTGATGCAACCACCGGTGTGCCAGTGCGTGCCGCAAAGTCGATACCACGGTGCGCTCTAACTTGCCCAGTAACTGGGTGTAAGCGACGAGGATTAAAGCTCGAACTAATATACTTAAAGCTTACAGGTGCACGTAAAAATGCTTTTTTCATGCTACGCCCTTCAGGCGTATAAAAATTGCCGTCGGTATGGCGAATCGCTGCAAAGCGCTGACCTTGGTTTACAAATTCAGCGGCAATAATTTTACCGGTACCAATAAACTCGCCATCAACATAATGAGACTCGTAAATTAAGCCAAACACATCGCCTTTACGAATGTCGTTTGCAAAATCAACATCCCAACCAAATATGTCAGCAAAGTTCATTATTTGACGTTCGCTTAAACCTGCCGCTATTGCTGAAGTCCAAAAGTTGTTAGATATCTCGCCGCCAGCGGTTTTAGTTAGCGTTTCAATTTCTTTACTATCAATAGCTGTATCGTAGTTACCTTCTTCGTTTAAGGTAACAAATAAAGTATCGGTTTTTGAAATCACATAGCGCAGTTGAGCCAAAGAGCCATCTTCAGCTGTCGCAAAGCTAAGTATTTCACCGGGGTGAATTTTAGTTAGCTTGCGCGTTTCTGCGTTAGTGTTAATTAGTTTATGGAGCGTTTGAGCTGAAAAACCAGCACGTTTGAAGATAATTGCTAAATTGTCGCCATTTTTAACTTTATGATCGACAAAGTCGTATTCTGGTAACTTTTCTGCTGCTTGCTCTGAATTTAACTCAGTTAATTTTTCGTTGTCATCAACTTTAACTTGTAACTCATAGCGCTTGCCTATCTCTAATGCATCTGCATTATTGTCTTTAGAAGCAGTCGCTTTTTCAGAAGGAAGAAATGCCAAGCCGGCAATAGCAGAAACTAAACCTAAAATAAGCAATTTGTGTTTTTTTGGGAGAGTGTTAACCACGTGAACCATAACGTGCCTTTTTCTGCTGTCAAGATAATAAATACATAATATTGCAGGATATACTTAATAATGTACGAATACTAGTGCTTTGTAGATTTAAACTAACCTTAAACTACGCTAAAATCAGGGTTAGGAAGCCTTTTTTAACGTCCTATCTAACTAAGACTCAATTCATTTTGTTTAGTTGCATTAATAACTTAAAAAGTTATTTTAATTAGGTAGAAATTTGTTATGTTAGCTACATATATATATTCGGTTTAAACCTATATTAAACCGTGATTACAAGTAACTAGTCCGCCCCTTCGTAGGCAGAATTTTGGAGTAACACAAAGTGGATTTACAAACCGCTCTAGCAGAGATAAAACGCGGTGCAGAAGAAATATTAATTGAAGACGAACTAGTTGAAAAACTAAAGTCGGGCAAAAAGCTAAAAATAAAAGCTGGCTTTGATCCTACAGCCCCTGATTTACATTTAGGGCACACTGTACTAATTAATAAAATGAAAACCTTTCAGGATTTAGGTCATGAGGTTATTTTCTTAATTGGTGACTTTACTGGCATGATTGGTGACCCAACAGGTAAAAACGTAACGCGTAAACCACTTACTCGCGAAGACGTACTAGCCAATGCCGAAACATATAAAGAACAAGTATTCAAAATTCTAGATCCTGCTAAAACCACTGTTGCATTTAACTCTACTTGGATGGAAAAGTTAGGCGCTGCAGGTATGATAAAACTTGCTGCTAACCAAACAGTAGCGCGCATGCTTGAACGTGATGACTTTAAAAAGCGTTACGGCAGCGGTCAACCAATTGCAATTCATGAGTTTTTATATCCACTGGTACAAGGTTGGGATTCGGTTGCACTAGAGTCAGATGTTGAACTAGGCGGTACTGATCAGCGCTTTAACTTGTTAATGGGCCGTGAGCTACAAAAAGTTGAAGGCCAAAAGCCGCAAACAGTATTAATGATGCCATTACTTGAAGGTACTGACGGCGTTCAAAAAATGTCTAAGTCGCTTGGTAACTACATTGGTATTACTGATGCGCCTAACGATATGTTTGGTAAAATAATGTCAATTAGTGATGTGCTAATGTGGCGTTATTACGATTTATTAAGCGCGCTTTCTATTGAAGAAATTGCAGCTCAAAAAGAACGTGTTGAGCAAGGTACTAACCCGCGCGATATTAAAATTGAACTAGCTAAAGAGCTAATTGCTCGTTTTCATAGTGAAGCTGATGCACAAGGTGCACATGATGATTTTATTCAGCGTTTTCAGAAAAAAGCGTTACCAGATGAAATCCCAGAGCTGACAATCACTATTGCAGAAGATACTATTTTAATTGCTAACTTGCTTAAAGAAGCAAATTTAGTAGTAAGTACATCAGAAGCAATGCGTATGATTAAGCAAGGTGCAGTTAAACTTAACGGTGAAGATAAAATCACTGACACCAAACTTGAAATAGCAAAAGGCACAACAGCTATTTACCAAGTAGGTAAACGTAAGTTTGCAAACATCACTGTAGCTTAAATACCGTTTGAAAACTAAAAAACCAGCCTAGGCTGGTTTTTTTGTGCTCGTATTTTGGCTGAAAAATTAGTTACGAGGTAGTCACTAAATAGTCACTAAATCACTTTTAATATTTCAATACTTACAATTACTAACAACCAAAATACACGCGCCTGATTTAATCTATTAATTATTACAGGTACATCCTCGGGTGTAGGTAGTCTATCAGTACCAATACGCATTTTATTAAAGCGAGTACCTAAATAAACTGCAGGCCCGCCCAGCTGCACACCAAGTGATGCAGAGCATGTGCTTAGTAGCCAACCTGTATTTGTTTGGTAAAAATGTCTGCCATAATGCTTTATGTAGTGCATGCTTTGTTTGCTCGCTCTACTTGCTGCAATAGTTAAAGCGAGTAAGCGCATTGGAATATACTCAATAATAAACAAGAGAGTTTTAAGCGGTTTTAAAAAGTAGCTATTTGGGGATATATCACTACGCCAGGCTTGTTGTATTAAAGTAAGCAATCGATAGGCGAGGGCAGCAATAGGGCCAAAGGCTAAAAATATAAATATAACTACGAAATAGTATCGAGCAGTGCGCAGTATTAAGCTTTCAATTAATGCTTTAATAATACCAGGAGATGAAAGCCTATTAACTTCACGGGCAAGCAGTGGTTTTAGTAATTCGCGTGCTGTCGATTTTTGATTTTGTTTAGTTAGCTTTGCAATGCGAAGTGCTTTTTTATCAATACTCTTACTTTCTAAGCATAAGTATAAAATAAGACCTGCGAGTAATTCAGGGTAAAAAGTAAACTCGAGTAGTAGCACTACAATAATGAGAATGACACTTAAAATGAGCGTGCTTGCGAGTATAGCTGCCAAATATTGATAGCTTTTAGGTTCTTTGCTTTTGTATATGCGCTTGCCAATAGCACTAAAAACAGCATTTAACGCTGTATTAGGATGATACCAGCTAATAAGGGGAATAAAGCGCTCAGCAAGGAGCGCTAGTATGAAGGCAATAAAGTCCAAGTGGTTTTGAACAATATTGCTAAGCATTTACAGAGACACTGCAGTTAGCTTTTCTAAAAGTGCGACAACCATTTTAGATGAGTTGATTGATGCTG
>NZ_BADV01000077.1:0-30355 GCF_000238895.1 Pseudoalteromonas sp. BSi20429
AAGTATTATTATATTAGTGAAGGGTAGCTTAAAAAACTTAAGAGGTGTTTGAGCTCAATGAAGGTGAATATTTTATTTTTTATAGATAATTTATTAATAATATTTATACAAAACATACCAATAAGTTTTAAATAAATTATTGAAAACACCTAGAAGGTTGATTCAATTTAGTTCGAATTAAAAGCTTCAGCAGAACTCGGCATGTTGCCCTTTGCGGATTGAAATTAGTTTAATCTAGGGGCGGTTAAATCGCGGCGCGGGGTTTGTAATCAAGCGGGCTCGGTAACTACTCCTGCGTTACGCTACTGGCTTACTTCCATGTGAAAATAAGTAAAAACCGAGCAAAGCTTCCGCGTCCTGTTCACGCCCCTTACCACATCCATTTAGGCAACAAAGAGTAATCGTCCCTAGAAAAAACCTGAGGGGAAGCGCATGTTTGGTAGCACGCTTTTACAGGCATTAAAAAAGACGAACACTTTGCAATGATCGCCTTTTTTATAACAGTCAGCTAATTACTCTTGAAAGTAAGTACCCCAACCATCGTACTCAACTTCGCACTCAACGGCTAGTTGCGCTAGCTTATCAACGTCTTCCATAATAACGTCTACGTCTAGCTCAGCTTCAACTACAATGTCAAAGCTCCAAATTTTGTTACCGTCTTCAAGCTCAAGCTCTGCTGGTTCTTCAACATCGTACCCCAATTTAAAAGCAGCAAGTGCAGCTTGCTCTAACTTAGGAAAGTCTTCACACACAAAGTGGTGCTCTACTTCATAAAGTATTTCAGGGTCTGACCCATCTTCAAGTAGTGAACTTACGATGTCTTCACTTATTTCACGCCAGTTTTCCATTATTTTTCTCTCACTTGAGCATCTAATTCAGTTATTTTAGCAGCCATAATGCTATGCACGCTTTTAGCATGCTCACGCGCGCTAATTTCTTTATCAAGCGGTATAGGCGCTAACATTTCGATGTGAATTGTACCATTATCCCAACGATTTAGCTTAATGGTTTTATGTGTTGTATTCATACATACCGGAATTATGGGTACATCTGCGCTCATTGCGGTGTGAAATGCGCCTGTTTTAAATGGTAGCAACCCTCTTCCATAGCTTCGTGTGCCTTCTGGAAACATCCATACAGATAAGCCATTATTTTTAATTTTTTCGGCTGCTTTTGAGATAGTTCCTGCCGCTTTAGAGCGATTCGATCTGTCTATTAATATATTACCCGACAACCAATAAAGCTGACCAAAAAATGGGATCCACTTTAAGCTCTTTTTACCCAAACTTACGCAGTTTTTTTGGCACCATTGCTGGCACTGTAAATAAGTCGTAGCTATTTTGATGATTAGCAACATAAACTGCAGGACCTGGATCAACGGCATCTTTATGACGTGTTAGAACTAGCTTAACGCCAACCATTTTAGCCATTGAGCCAAACCAACCCGCTATAATATGTACATTATTAGGGTGAAATGGTCTTACAATCGAAAGTAATAAACCAAAAATACAACTGAATAATATAAACAGCAGCATAATAAAAACGCGTATAACAGCTAGCAAATGGGCTTCTCCAAAAATGAATTATAATTATTATAGCGTTATTTTGTGACACAAACGAGTCAATAGCGCACAAGTGTACGCTGAAATATTTAAGCTCTTTATTTTAAAACAAAAACGGCCTGCAAATGCAGACCGTTTTTATTTATAAGCGCGGTAACTAATGCTTATTCTTCGCTAATGACTTCAATCGGTTCATCATCTTGAGGGGTTAGTTCTACAACAGCTTCGTCAACACGCTGTAAGCCACGCGGTAGTTTATTACCCCTACGTCCTCGCTCACCATGATAATGCTCTAAATCACTTGGTTTAAGTGTTAGTTTACGCTTACCAGCATGAAGCGTAACACTGCTTCCTAGTGGTACAACAGCAAGCACTTTTACAAACTCTTCACGGGCTTGTACTTTAGCACCTGGTATAGAGATGATTTTATTACCTTTACCCTTACCTAATTTTGGTAAGTCTCGCAGCGGGAATAAAAGCATTCGACCTTCGTTAGAAATAGCCATACAGTAATCGCTAGCAACATCGTTCACTCTAATAGGAGAAAGTAATATTCCACCTTTAGGGACACTTACGAGCGCTTTACCGTTTTTATTTTTACTAACTAAGTCTTTAAAGTCGGTAATAAAGCCGTAACCTGCATCTGACGCCATAAGCAATACTTGCTCGTCTTCACTCATTACCACGTGCTCAAAATTAGCGCCTGGTGTTAAGTTAAAACGACCTGTCATTGGCTCCCCTTGGCTACGCGCCGAAGGTAGACTGTGCGCATCAGTTGCAAACGCCCGCCCTGCTGAATCTAAAAATACCGCAGGTTGATTACTCTTACCACGAGCAGAGGCTCTAAAGCCGTCACCTGAGCGATAATTTAAGCCTTGTACATCTAAGTCATGACCTTTACCAACGCGTGCCCAGCCTTTGTCTGATAGCACAACAGTAACTGACTCTGACGGAATTAAATCTTTTTCGTTAAGTGCTTTCGCTTCTGAGCGCTCAATCACTGGTGAGCGACGATCGTCACCGTACATTTCAGCGGCTTCTTGAATTTCTTTTTTAAGCAGTGTCGACATACGACGTTCTGAGCCCAAAATTTGCGCTAATTTATCACGTTCTTTAGCCAGTTCGTCTTGCTCACCACGAATTTTAAACTCTTCAAGTTTTGCTAAATGACGAAGTTTTAATTCTAGAATTGCTTCTGCCTGCGTATCAGTTAAATCAAAGCGCTCCATTAATACAGGCTTTGGTTTATCTTCGCTGCGAATGATTTCAATCACTTCATCAATATTTAAAAAGGCGGCTAATAAACCCTCTAAAATATGTAGACGCGCTAATACTTTATCTAAACGATACTGCAAACGACGACGCACTGTTTCGCGTCTAAATATTAGCCACTCACTTAAAATACAGCGTAAGTCTTTAACTTGCGGGCGGCCATCGAGGCCTAGCATGTTTAAGTTTACGCGGTAATTTTTTTCAAGATCGGTGGTTGCAAATAAATGCGCCATTAATGGCTCAGCTTTAATGCGGTTTGAGCGCGGAATAATTACAATGCGTGTTGGATTTTCGTGATCTGACTCGTCACGTAAATCGGCAATCATTGGTAATTTTTTAGCGTTCATTTGCGCTGCAATTTGCTCAAGTACTTTACCACCAGAACATTGATGCGGCAGCGCTGTAATAACAATATCACCATGCTCTTCGGTATAAACCGCACGCATTTTGATAGACCCTCGACCGGTTTTATATATTTTGTGAATATCGGCTTTTGGGGTAATTATTTCAGCATCTGTTGGGTAATCTGGTGCATGTACAAGCTCAAGTAATTCTTCAAGCTCTGTTTTTGGTTTATCAAGTAATAAACAACATGCACTAGCCACTTCACGTACGTTATGTGGCGGAATATCGGTTGCCATACCTACGGCAATACCCGTTATACCGTTTAGTAAAATATGCGGTAAACGAGAAGGCAGCACAACAGGTTCATCCATTGTGCCATCAAAGTTTGGTGTCCAATCGACGGTGCCTTGGCCAAGCTCTTTTAATAGTACTTCTGAAAACTTAGATAAACGCGCTTCGGTATAACGCATTGCTGCAAACGATTTAGGGTCATCTGCCGCGCCCCAGTTTCCTTGTCCATCTACCAAAGGGTAGCGGTAAGAAAACGGCTGCGCCATTAATACCATCGCTTCGTAACATGCACTGTCGCCGTGTGGATGGTACTTACCGAGTACGTCACCCACTGTACGGGCTGATTTTTTGTACTTAGCGTTAGCCGACAAACCCAGTTCGCTCATCGCATAAATAATACGACGCTGTACTGGTTTTAAACCATCACCTACATGCGGTAAGGCGCGGTCCATGATCACGTACATGGAATAATTTAAATAGGCGTCTTCGGTAAAACGCCCCATTGTTTGTTGCTCAATTCCTTGCATTAGCAAGGTATCTGTATCACTCATTAAAGCTTACCTAGTTTTTCTTATAGCTTACACGGTAGATTACATTGGCGTAATCATCGCTTACTAACAGACTGCCGTCACCTAATTCTGCAAATGCAACAGGGCGTCCAAATGTTGTTTCGTCTTTCATAAAGCCAGTAATAAATGGCGTATATTTAGTTACGCGACCTACTTCAATTGTTGCTAGCCCTACTTTATAACCTGACTTTTTAGAACGGTTCCATGAGCCATGTTCAGCAACAAATAATTGTTGCTTATAGCTTGCTGGAAATTGCTTACCGTTATAAAAATGAATACCCAGTGGCGCTACATGCGCAGCAAGTGCAAGAGCTGGCGACGTGTAATCGGCAATATTTTTACCTTCCCCAAACTCAGGGTCAATAATTGCGCCGGCATGAACATACGGAAAACCAAAATGCTCACCTTCTTGCGTTGCACGGTTTAACTCATCAGGCGGAATATCATCGCCCATCATGTCGCGACCGTTATCACTAAACCATAAAGCTTGAGTAGCTGGATGAAAATCAAAACCGACGGTGTTTCTAACGCCCTTGGCTATTGTTTTTATTTGTTTTGTTTCTACATTAAGCGCAAAAATACGGCCAAAACGTTCATCCTCAGCACAAATATTACACGGTACACCCACCGGAATGATTAGCTCGCCCGTTGGTGCAAAACGTAAAAATTTCCAACCATGATGACGCTCGCTCGGTAATGCGTTATAAACCACATCAAATTTTGGATCTTTTAATTGGGTATCAATATTTTTAAAGCGAATAATACGATGTACTTCGCCTACGTATAAATCGCCATCTTTAATTGCTATGCCAGAGGGCATATTTAGGCCTTTAGCCACAACAATTTTTTTATCTGCTACGCCATCACTATTATGATCAATAAGCGCATATACGTTGCCCGCTTTACGAGAGCCAACATACACAATACCTTTTTTTGAAACAGCTATTTGACGTGCATTTTCTACATCATTTGCAAATAAGCTTATTTCAAATCCCGGCGCGACTGTGAGCTTATCGAGTATATTTTTCGCCATTACAGGAGCGGTAGTCAGCCCAAGTAACAGCAAACTTCCTAGTAGTTTTTTCATTCGCCTCTCCTAGTGTTAAGCACAGGTAATTAAACGAGTGCCTTGTTACCATGATCTTCTAACCATTGACGACGATCAGGCGATCGTTTCTTAGCAAGCAGCATATCCATCATTTCCATGGTTTCTACTTCTTCATCAAGCGTAAGCTGCACTAAACGTCGTGTATTTGGATCCATCGTGGTTTCACGCAGTTGTAACGGGTTCATTTCACCCAGACCTTTGAATCGTTGTACGTTTACTTTTCCGCGTTTTTTCTCGGCTTCTATGCGCGCCAAAATAGCGGTTTTTTCTTGCTCATCAAGCGCGTAATAAACTTCTTTACCAATATCGATTCTAAATAATGGCGGCATTGCTACATACACATGCCCTGTTTTTACTAACTCAGGGAAATGGCGAACAAACAGTGCACATAATAACGTCGCGATGTGTAGTCCATCCGAGTCAGCATCGGCCAATATACAAATTTTATTGTAGCGCAGTCCCGACATATCCGTTGACTCGGGATCAATACCCAATGCCACTGAAATATCGTGCACTTCTTGTGATGCGAGTATTTGGCCTGACTCAACTTCCCAAGTATTTAAAATTTTACCACGTAGCGGCATAATTGCCTGAAATTCACGGTCTCGCGCTTGTTTAGCAGAGCCACCAGCAGAATCACCTTCCACTAAAAATAATTCGGTACGGTCGTTATCGGCCGCGCTACAATCTGTTAGTTTACCCGGTAAGGCAGGACCTGCAGTAACACGTTTACGCACTACTTTTTTAGCTGCACGCAAGCGAGTTTGCGCATTTGAAATACATAACTCAGCTAATAATTCTGCTGTATCTGTATGTTCATTTAACCATAAACTAAACGAGTCTTTTACAACCCCCGATACAAACGCAGAACATGAGCGTGATGATAGTTTTTCTTTTGTTTGACCGGCAAATTGAGGGTCTTGCATTTTAACCGACAACACGTAACTACAACGATCCCAAATGTCATCAGGAGTTAATTTCACACCACGAGGGAGTAAGTTTCTAAACTCACAAAATTCACGCATTGCTTCAAGCAAGCCTTGGCGTAAACCATTTACATGCGTACCACCTTGCGCGGTAGGAATAAGGTTTACGTAGCTTTCAGCTATTGATTCACCACCTTCTGGTAGCCATACAACAGCCCAGTCAGCGCCTTCAATTGAACTTTTAAATTCACCTACAAATGGGTCTTGCGGTAATGTTTCAAAACCTTTAATTGCTTCAACTAAATAATCTTTTAAGCCTGTTTCGTAAAACCATTCTTGGGTTTCTTTTGTTTGCTTATTAACAAACTTAATTCGCAGCCCTGGACACAAAACTGCTTTGGCTTTTAATAAATGATTAAGCTTGGTAATTGAATAGTTTGGAGAATCAAAATAGCTAACATCAGCCCAAAAACGAACCGTAGTGCCGGTGTTACGTTTACCGACTGTACCAATTACGTTTAAGTCTTCTACTTTATCGCCGCTTTCAAATGCCATTCTAAATTGCTGAGCGTCGCGCCTTACTGTTACTTCTACACGCGTAGATAACGCATTTACTACCGAAATACCCACACCGTGTAAACCACCCGAAAATTGGTAGTTTTTATTAGAAAACTTACCACCGGCGTGTAATTTAGTGAAGATCAATTCAACCCCAGGGATACCTTCTTCTGGGTGAATATCAATAGGCATACCACGCCCGTCATCACTTACTTCAAGCGAATTGTCTTCGTGGAGTATTACGTCGATACGAGTAGCATGACCCGCCATAGCTTCATCGACACTGTTATCGATAACCTCTTGGCCTAAATGATTGGGACGTGTTGTATCTGTGTACATCCCTGGGCGTCGTTTTACCGGATCTAATCCATTAAGTACTTCAATGGCTTCGGCGTTATAATTTTGATCACTCATAGTTTTTGTCTTTATATCCGCTAAGGCTCTAATACGTTTTACTAGTTTTATTGTTATATGCGCTAAAGCGTTAATATAGTAACTAACCTCAGTTCAGGCTAACTAGTTTTACGTGATTTTAAGAAAATCTACAATACTTGCAAAGGTCCGTTCAAATTCAACGTAGCTATGATCGCCACCAAATTCTATCAATTGCTTGCATTGCGAATAATATTTTACTGCGTGTTGAAAGTTCAACACTTCATCGCCTGTTTGCTGTAATAAGTACAGTAACTCAGGGTATGCTAATTTATCTACAGCGAGTAATTTAAGTGCCTCAATATGACTGTTATTTAAATCGTAATGATAATCTTGATACGGATTATAATTAGGTCCAAGTAACGACTGTAATAAATTATAGGGTGCGACCGCGGGATTAATAACCACTGCAGGAATTTGATAACGCTGCGATAAATACGTGGCAAAAAAACCACCTAACGAGCTACCTAATAAAACGGTATTTGGCGTTAGTAATTGTTCAAGCTCAATTATAGCTTGTAGGGGCTCGTGGTTTAAGTTCGGTACACAATAATCAACGTCATAGTTTGCCATAAGCTCACCAAAGCGCACAGCTTTATATGATTTTTGTGAACTATTAAAGCCATGAATATAAATTACGCGTTTAGCCATACTACTTCCGTTTTTACTTCTACTTTATCTTTTTTACTCTTTATGTTTAGCGTTCTGTAAGCTGGTCCCGCATTTTTTTGCTCCCACTGTGAAGTGTGCTTTACAAACTGTATTGAGCTGGCTGGGGTCGCATATATGGGCAGGCCTCTAAAACTTTGTTCGTAATCATTGTGCACATGCCCATGAAAAAGCGCAGATACATTATTACTATTAACTAAGATATTTAAAAGCTGTGGGCCATTTTCTAATAAGTGTTTATCAAGGTAGCCGTTTATTGGCAGCGGATTATGATGACAAAATATAACTTTACTATTATTCGAGTTGACTAAAGCGTCCGTTACTTCATCTAAATGCGTGCCAGTAACCCATCCTGCGGGCGTGGGCCCTTTAGAATTAATAAGAAGTAGCTCAATCCCATTAGCAATAATATGTTTAGCCGAATTTATTTGCCCACCACTTATGCGATTAAGCATTGCTAGTTCATCATGATTACCTGGCACCCAAAATACAGGACAAGTAATGTCACTGGCATTTATAAGTTCACTAAATAATAAGTACGATTCAAAACTATGATCTTGTGTTAAATCGCCACCAAAAATAATGCAGTCTATTGATTGTTTTGCTATGTGTGCCAAGGCTTGTTCAAAATGATCTGCGGTATTTACAGTAAAGTACTCACCGCTTTTGTCTGCAAATAAATGGCTGTCAGTAATATGCGCAATGCACAAAGATGATTTATCAAATGTATATGTATCATCAAACCAAGCCATTATTTACATCCCAATTTAACGTCGCTTGTCCGTGCTCTACACAGGCCACTAACCAATCGTATAAAAAAGCATTAAGTTGATACTTTTCATCTTTTTGATGCATTTTAGGGTTAGGGTATCCATAAGATGGTTTTATGCGTTGATGGTAATCGTGATGAACAATTTCAGCCACTTTGGCATCGTGATACATGCGTACCGTTAAATACAGTGGCGTAATCCCTTTAACCATTCCTGTTAGCTGCTTAATTGAAATATCCATAGTGTATTTTGCGCTGCCATCAATTTTTGTAGCAAACTCACTGTTGCCAAGTTTAACTTCACGAATGCTTCCTATATTGCGCTCGCTCGGTAACAACTTTAATAGTCGCACATAGTTATGCTCACAAAGTGTTAAATACTTTGGGAGGCTCTGAATATATCGCTTTGTTGCTAATTGTGCTGTCAAAGTACCACCATAATATTAGTAAGAGTTTATGCCCATTTACTTGCCATTTTTTCGCGATTTAGCGCAAGCCACTGCATACAAATAACCGTTGCCGCATTATCCATTTCACCGTTATTGAGGCGCATTAGCGCATCATCAACCGATAAAATATGAGTTTTTATATCCTCGCCTTCAGTTTCAAGACCATATACACCTGATTTCACTTGGCTTAAGTCAGTACGCGCTAAATACAAATGCAAGCGCTCAGTTGTACCACCAGGGCTTGATAGGTATGAAAGCATAAATTCAAGTTCAGTTAATTCAAGCCCAGCTTCTTCATACGCTTCTTTTTTTACAACTGATTCGTAATCCGTACTGCCGTCTGTCATTCCGGCTATACACTCTAGCAGCCAAGGCGAATGCTTGCTTTTAATAGCGCCAATACGTATTTGCTCAATTAAAAGAACAGTATCTGAAATTGGATCGTAAGGGAGTACTGCAATTGCATCGCCACGTTCTAATATTTCTCGGCTAATTACTTTAGATTTTCCACCCTCAAAAAGAGCATGTTCAAACTGGTATAAATCAACCTGAAAAAAACCTTTATAAAGGTTTTTTGTTGGCTTTAAATTCACATCTTTATGTGTAAATTGAACGAGCTTTTTATCAACCACGTAGCTACCTCCTACTTATCTAAAGCTTTAAAATGCGTTAATATATTCTGTTACACTTGAACATACTGTTTTACTAATTATTTTTTTTGTTATGCAGTAAAACAGGTTAACATGCTTTTAGTACAAAAATTGTCTAAGGACCGAACCCCACATGAAAAAGAACATTCTTGCGGCGCTAGTTAGTTTATCATGCGCATTAGGTGCAACAGCAGTGAAAGCTGAAGATTTACTACAAGTTTTTGAAATAGCGACAGCTAACGATCCTACTGTTTTAAAAGCAAAAGCCCAAGCCGATGCGCAGTCTTACCAAAGCGATTTGGCGATGAGTGCACTATTACCTCAAATTGGTTTAACTATGGGTTATACAAAAAGCGATGCAACGTCGTACCAAAGCGTTGGCGACTTATCTAACCAAGTAAAAGTTGAAAGTGATACAGACCAATTCTCGCGCGGTGTGAGCTTAAGCCAAACATTATTTGATTTAGGTGCCTGGAATACGTTAGATATTGCCGACAAGCAAGCGCTTCAAGCAAGCGGCCTATACGATGCAGCTAAACAAAACTTAATTGTACGCGTTGCTGAAGGTTATTTTAACGTATTAAGTGCAAGCGATAACCTTGAATTTGTTGAAGCTGAAAAACGTGCAATTGAACGTCAACTTGAGCAAACAAAACAACGTTATGCGGTAGGCTTAACAGCAATTACAGACGTACACGAAGCGCAAGCTCAGTTTGATAACTCTGTAGCTCAAGAAATTATTGCAGGTAATGCTGTAGAAACAGCACGTGAGCAACTTCGTGAGATTACAGGTAAATATCACGAAAAATTAGACTTTTTAAATACAGATACTTTCTCAACAACTAGACCAACTAAGCGCTCAAGCGACTTTGTTAAAGTAGCTGAAGATAAAAATATAAACCTACAAGTGTCTAAAGTAACGGTTGATATTGCAAAAGATCAAATTGAATTAGCAAAAGCGGGTCATTACCCAAAGCTGACACTAAGTGCTAGCTATGGCGATTCTCTTACAGACAATCAAATAAACGGCGCTAACTTTGATGATCAGCCACGTTCAGACTCAAGCTCTGTAGGGCTTAACTTTAGCGTACCTTTATATTCAGGTGGTGCAACAGTTGCTGCAACAAATCAGGCCCGTGCGTTTTACGTAGGTGCGAGCCAAGATTATGAAACAAATTACCGCGCAGTAACTCGCACAGTGATTACATCTTATAATCAAGTTGTTTCAGACATTGCTACTTACAAAGCGCTAGAGCAAGCGGTTGTTTCAGCTCAAAGTGCCCTTAAAGCAACTGAAGCTGGTTTTGAAGTAGGTACTCGTACCATTGTTGACGTACTAGTAAGTACGCAAAATTTGTACGATGCAAAGCGTAACCTTGCTGATGTACGTTACCGTTATGTGTTATCTACCCTTCGCCTAAAACAAGCTGCGGGTACATTAACAAGTGCAGATCTAGTTGCTATAAACCAAGGTTTAAAAGCCGCTTAATTTTCATTACTCGTGTAGTATGAACACATTGGAAGCCAGCTAAATGCTGGCTTTTTGTATTTTACAGCACTTAGCGTTAAACTATCGTTTTTATTCTCAGAGATATTTTTGTGGTCACCTCATCTCCTTTTAAAGCATCTTTTTTGGGCCCTCGATACTGGTTAACGTGGATTGGCGTTCTATTTTTATATTTAATTTCTTGGTTACCGCAAAAACTACAATTGGCAATGGGTAAACAGCTTGGTCGCTTAGTTCATAAATTTATGAAACGCCGTCGCCATATTGCAGAAGTAAATATTAAGCTGTGTTTTCCTGATATGAGCGCAGCAGATCAAAAAGACCTTGTGCTCAAAAATATGGAAAACACCGGTATTGCAATGGTTGAGACTGGCATGGCCTGGTGGTGGCCGCAGTGGCGAGCACAAAAAGCATTAGGGTCTTTTAAAGGGCTTGAGCATTTTGAACGCGTGCAAGCGTCTGGTAAAGGTGTTTTATTGCTTGTACCTCATATTCTGCATCTTGAAATGGCTAGCCGTATTATGGGCTTAGAGTGTCAAGGTGTTGGCTTTTATCGCCCTCATAACAACCCACTAATGGAATACTTTACGACTAATGGGCGCCTTCGCTCTAACGAATATTTAATCGGTCGAAAAGATGTAAAAGGTTTACTAAAAGCATTAAAAAATAAAAAGGTATGTTATTACTTACCCGATCAAGATTACGGTCGTAACCGCTGTGAATTTGTCCCATTTTACGCAGTACCTGACGCTGCAACTACAACGGGTACTCTTATGTTTGCAGGCAGTAAAAACTGCGAAACAATGAGTTTAATAACTCGCCGTGATGAAAATGGTAAATATCACTTAGAAATACTGCCAGAGCTTGAAAACTTCCCCAGTGGTGATAATAAGGCTGATGTAACACGTGTAAATCAACGCATGGAACAATCTGTTAATGCCGCACCCGAACAATATATGTGGCTACACCGTCGTTTTAAAACTCGACCTGATAAAAATACCCCTTCTTTTTATAAAAAGTAATGGTATAACAATAATAGGAACAAATAAGGTGGGTAATAATCATGTGGTTTTGGATTAGGCATTTATCATTTGCAGCTGTACTAATAGCACTCGCCGTATACTTTTTGTTGAGTGATGGTTCTTTATTTGATATTAAAAAATCTAAAAATGCAGCTGCCGAAGGATTATCACGTTTTTACTCTTCTATTCGTAACCAAGTAAAAAGTAATAAAGAACGAGATCAATTTGTTTTAAAACTTAAAACACCAGAACAAACCTTGGATAGAGTATTGGCTGAACGTGCGCGAACAGTAGATCCAATGCCTACAAATTGGACTGGAGAAGTTGAGCCTAGGCGCTTTGAAAATGGCACAACACTTAAAGACGTACTCTATCAATATGCTAAAAATGAAGGTATTGAGCTTTACTGGTATTTAAGTAAAGACTACGTAGTTAAAGATCATTTTAGAGTAGACAGCAACTTTACTTCAGCACTTTATCAAATTGGTCGTGCTATAAATGACGACTTTGAGCATGAGGTTTACACTTACTTTTGCCACAAACAAAGAGCAGCGGTTATTACAGAGTTACCATCAGAATTTGTGCGAACAAACTGTTTAAAGCTAAAGGTTTAAGGGTTTACACGTACAAAAAACCCAAGCAAGCGCTTGGGTTTTACAATTCAATTCAATTCAATTCAATTCAATTCAATTCAATTCAATTCAATTCAAAAATACTATTCCAAATATTCGTTACGTTAGTAATATCTTGTAAAAAAGCTTCTCGCGAGATCAATTTGCCTTTTTGATCCAAGCTCAGCACGTGATAACACGAGCGATAATCAATATACGCTTTGATCAACTGCTGTTTTTGCTCTTTAGTAATACAGCCTATATTTGCTGCATCCGTTAATATTCTTACGTTATCTGAATAAACGGTAAGCTGCTCAAACTCATTCGCGTGTTTAAGTACTAAATATTGCGTAATAAACTCAATATCAGCCATACCACCAATATCTTGTTTTAAATCAAATTGTTCAGTATTTCCTTTCGCTAGATGGTCGCGCATTTTTTCGCGCATTTTTATTACATCGGCTTTTAACACGGTATCATCGCGCTGTTGGCAAAGTATATTTTTACGGATTTGTGAAAAACGATCTATAAGATCGTCTTGGCCCAAAATTAACCGAGCCCGCACAAGTGCTTGATGTTCCCACGTCCATGCTTGAGTTTGCTGATAGTGATTAAAGCTCTCTAAATTGATAGCAAGTAAACCTGATGCACCTTCAGGGCGTAATCGCGTATCAAGCTCATACAAAATACCCGATGCAGTACGAGTATTAAATAAATGCATTAAGCGCTGAGCGAGTTTTAAATAAAACTGGCGAGAATCTATCGGTTTTTCACCATTGGTTTGGCTTGAGCCATCATGATTATGCACAAACACCAAATCTAAATCTGAGTCGTACCCTACTTCTAAGCCGCCTGTTTTACCATATGCAATAACAGCAAAACCTTTGTTTTCATCATCAGTGCCAGGGGGCATACCAAAACGCTTAACGGTGTTATGCCATGCAATATTAACAGCTTGATCAACAATCGCTTCAGCCAATACGGTTAAGTGATCGCTTACTTTCATTACATCAAGAACACCGGTTGCATCGGCAGCTGCAATTCGTAATTGATGCGTTTGCTTAAATTGCCTAAGCGACTCCATTTGCAGTTCTAAATCGTCATGCTCTATTCGTAAAAAATACTGTCTTATTTCATCTTTATAAGCGGTTAATGGTGTCGGTTTATAAAGAACAGCCGGGTCTATTAGCTCATCCAGCAATATAGGGTAGCGAGAAATATGCTCGCCTATCCATTTGCTATGACAACACAGTAAAACAAGTTGCTTTAACGCACCTTGGTTTTCGTACAACAATTCTAAATAAGCAGTACGTGAAATTATCTTATTAAAAATTTGGCAAACCATTGTAAAAGCAGCTGCGCTGGCATTAAAGTCATTTAACTGGCTCAATAAAACAGGCATTAATTTATCAAGGGTTTCACGCCCTCGGTTACCTATGTTGACCTTAGACAACCTTAATTTAAAATCGTTAAGGGGTGTTTGCCATTCATCTCTAGCCTCTTTTAGAAAGCTCACATCACCATGATCCCAAGCACTAATAAATGCACCTTCACAGGTATCTAGTGGTGCGGTTTCTTCACCAATAACGAGTGCAAACTCGCCGTTAACTTGCTTCATTACCTTTTCAATAGTGATTAAAGTGGCAGAAAAATCAGCTTGTTCTAATAATAAATTTAAGCGCTGCTGGTTCAATTCATCATCGGGGAGTGTTTGCGTTTGCTGATCGTCAAATATTTGTAAGTACTGTTCAACTTTTCGCAAATAAAGGTAATTACGTTTAAGCTCGCTTGCTTCTTGCTCATCTATAACTTGGTTAAGTGCCAGCTCATTTAATGCTTTAAGTAATGATTGAGTTTGTAAATTAGCCTCTCGCCCACCTCGTACCATTTGTAGGGCTTGTACTATAAATTCAACTTCACGAATACCACCAGCGCCTAATTTTATATTATTAGTTAAGCGTTTACGGCGAACCTCCTGTGCAATCATTAACTTCATTTTACGCAAAGATTCAATCACCGAAAAATCAATATACCGGCGATAAACAAACGGCTTTAAAAGCTTAATAAATTCATCCCAATATTTATTAGGCGTGCCAATTAAGCGCCCTTTTAACATCGCGTAGCGTTCCCAGTCGCGACCTTGTTCTTGGTAGTAATCTTCAATGGCATTAAAGCTCATAACCAAAGGGCCACTTTCGCCAAACGGACGTAGACGCATATCAACCCTAAATACCTGCCCGTCACCGGTGGCTTGGTTAAGTGATGCAATGAGCTTTTGTGCAACTTTGGTATAAAATACTTGAGCCTCAAGGCTTCTGCGGCCACCTTGGGTTTTTGTACTGCGCGGATATGCAAAAATGAGATCAATATCAGAGGAGTAATTTAGCTCTTGTCCGCCAAGTTTTCCCATACCCAACACCATTAACGGCATTGCTTGGTTTTGCTCATCAAGCGGCTCACCATTTACTTTTGCCACCTGTGCATGCGCCCATTGGTTAGCACTATTTATTAGCATGTCAGCCAGTTGGCTTATGTAATTAATACTATCGGCAATGGGGTTATTACAGCATAAATCTAAAAAGGCGACTTTGAGCCAGTACTTTTCACGATATTGGCGAAGTACTTTATGGCACTGCACTTCATCAATGTCAGCTAAGTTAATGTTTTTAAAAGGAGAATCTATTGCTCTATTTTGTATTTCGTCTTTGCATAATAGCCAAGTATTTAAATCAGGTTGTGATTCTAAACTGCGCCAAGCAAAGTCGCTTAATGCTAATAACCTTACAACTTCACTTTGTTCACTTTGCTGCGGGTATAACTGTTCAAAGCGCATCAAGCCAAGTTTTTGTAATTGAATAGGAAGTTGCTTTACGTTACTCATCAATCCTCTCTTTTATATCATCAATAACCGTACTAGAATGATTAAAACCTAGAAAGGTTAACTTAATTAGGATCACCATGTCATATTTGTCTTTATCTAACACTAGTTTTATTGCGATTGCCATTAGTTTTGCGGTTATTTGCATAACTATTTTTTGTTTACGAGTTGTCACTCAAATCAAAGCAAAACAAGCGCTTAAAGATGAGCTAGCACAACACGACAACTTTGCCATGGGTATTAGTTTTGCATCTGAAATATCAGTTGTTATAGCCACTATGGCTTTCTTATTTGACGAAATAAGTATAAGTACCGCACAGTCAAACCCGTTAAAAGTGTTAATTATTATTATTCTTTTATTCACTTTTATAAAAGTGGGTCATTTAATTCACAGAAAATGGATACTCCACAGGTTTAACGAAGAAGCTGCCATACTAAAACAAAATGTATGTGCTGCATTGGTAGATTCAGGCATGTTAATCGCTAACTGTATTATCGCACTTGGCTTGTACACGTGGACGCACACCCAAGGATTTAGCAACTTACTTATTGCTTGTGTTAGCTTTTTTACGCTTCAGGGAATGTTTGCACTGGATAGTAAAATACGAGAACACCGTTTTGCAAAAGCAAATCAAGGAGCTTCGCTACAAAGTAACTTTAACCTAGAGAATACATCTATTGGTATAAGGTATGCTGGCAAATCAATAGGTTTAGCATTGGCTGTATATGCTGGTTTATCTAGCGCAGCATTTCAAAACGGTAAAATGGTAGAAAACATATTTACACTCGTTATGCATTGCGGTGTAATGTGGATACTGCTTTACAGCTTAACGTATGTGATAAAAGTTATCTCTTTACCAAATATTGATACGGCTCTTGAAATAGACCATCAAGATAATATTGGGGTAGCATGTATAGAGTTTGCTGTTTTTTGTGCTATAGGCTATTTACTTATTAGCATGTTTTCTCTTTAGACCTTTTTACTAAAATACAGCCATTAAAAGTCTGCATTTAAGTAATAATGGTAATTACTTAAATGCAACAAGGTCCTAGCTCTATGCCACTTGAAATAACGAATTACTTGTTAATTGACATAGACAACGAATTTAGCCGAGCATTTGCCGAATACTATGTAAATAATAATGGTAAAACAAAAGCGAGTACGCTTATTGCAGCAGGCAGTAATACCCGCCAGTTAGTAAAAATGATGTTTGACGAACTTATTAAAGACTATAGTTATTGCGACCTTGAAAACGAAATAAGCGTTTCTGAATTAATTAACTATCTAAAAGAGCATCACGATTTACACGGAGTCCTTTTTAATAGTACCGATTACTTACTAGCAAGCGATAAACAACGCTTTATTTATAACTCGTTACATGAAGAGCGCTTTTTAATAAGCTTTGATGATACAGGCTATACACTAAGCCTAGTTACTGACGAGACGTTAACGGAACCTTCGCAAAATCACCACGATATAGCACACACACCACAAGATTTAATAGACCTTGCAGAGCAACTTAATAAAAATAAATAATTGCGCACAGCTCCCAGCTTACTTACCATAGCAGTATATATTTTTACGCTAAGTAATAAGTGACGCCCTATGCGAGTTCCTCATATTTATCAAACATCGAGTATTGCCCTAAACACCCCTGTAACTTTAGATGACGATGCTGCAGGGCATATTGGCAGAGTGCTGCGCATGAAAGTAGGCGAGCATGTATCTATTTTTAATGGCGAAGGCGGCGAATACCTTAGTGAAATAATTGAGGTAACAAAAAAAACAGTCGTCGTAATGCCGTTAGAGCTTAATCCCCACGATGTAGAATCTCCGCTTAAAATTCATTTAGGCCAGTGTGTTTCGCGTGGTGATAAAATGGATTTTACAATTCAAAAGTCAGTTGAACTGGGCATTACCGAAATCACCCCTATTTTTAGTCAGCGCTGTGGCGTGAAACTAATGGGCGATCGTCTTGAGAAAAAACACCAACAATGGCAAAAAATTGCAATAGCAGCGGCAGAGCAATCTGGGCGTAATTTTGTGCCAATTATTCATCCCCCTGTAGATTTAAAACAATGGCTTGCACAACAAACCAATGCAATTAAGCTCACTCTTCATCCTCGTGCTGAGCACAGCATTAAAACCATTACGGTACCTAAAGATGGCGTACGCTTTTTAGTCGGCCCAGAGGGTGGCTTTACCGACGATGAAATGGCACTAACTAAACAACTAGAATTTGTGGATATTCGCTTAGGCCCGCGCGTTTTACGAACGGAAACAGCCGCTTTAACGGTCTTAAGTGCATTACAACTTCAATTTGGCGATTTAGCTAATTGAAATAACTAAAAGCACCCTCATATAAACAGTAACATTTATAGTAAGGCACAGCGCATGGCAATTAAGTTAGGTATTATTTCAGATCCTATTAGTGGATTTAACATCAAAAAAGACACCGGTTTTGCAATGATGATGCAAGCGCAAGAACGCGGCTACGAAATTTATTATATGGAGATGGATGATTTATCTCTTCGTAAAGGTAAGTCGTACGCTACAGCGTCTAAAGCGCAAGTGTTTAATAATGCAGAAAAATGGTACGAGCTTGAAGAAAAAGCCACTATAGCCCTTGCCGACCTTGATGTTATTTTAATGCGAAAAGATCCTCCTTTTGATACCGAATACATTTACGCGACGTATATTTTAGAGCGTGCAGAACAAGAAGGTACGTTAATAATTAACAAGCCACAAAGCCTACGCGATGCTAACGAAAAGCTATTTACAGCATGGTTTAGCGAACATACACCAGACACACTTGTTACACGTAGCCAAAAACAAATTCGTGAGTTTTTAGCCGAGCATAAAGACATTATTTTAAAACCCCTTGATGGCATGGGTGGCGCATCTATTTTCCGCCTCAGAGAAGACGATGCCAACATTGGTGTAATTTGTGAAACGCTAACCGAGCACGGCAGCCGCTTTGCTATGGTGCAAAATTACATCCCAGAGATCAAACAAGGCGATAAGCGCGTATTGGTTATTGATGGTGAGGTTATTCCGTATTGTTTAGCACGCATTCCACAAAATGGTGAAACACGCGGTAATTTAGCTGTTGGCGGTCGAGGCGAAGCGCGTCCACTTAGCGAATCAGATTTAAAAATAGCGCAAGCGGTTGCACCAACGCTTAAAGAAAAAGGCTTAATATTTGTAGGTTTAGATATTATTGGCGATAAATTAACTGAAATTAACGTAACTGCACCAACGTGCGTACGTGAAATTGAAGCTGCTTATGATATTTCTATTACAGGTATTTTGTTTGATGCCATTGAAAGAAAACTAGATAAATAAGTATCTACCTATCGTTATTAAAAGCACTTTCGTGTCATAAATTTTAATATAGTTGTTAACTATTAATTTTTAAACTGTATGAAAGTGCTTTTTTAGTTTTAAAAACAAAGGTATGTGCCATACTCAAAGTTCATTAACTAAAAAGGGTGAAATCTATGCAGTCATTAGAAAATCATTTTTTAATCGCGATGCCGTCGATGCAAGACCCTTTTTTTAAACGTGCTGTTACCTATATTTGTGAGCACAATGAAGATGGGGCTATGGGCTTGGTAATAAACCAACCTATTGATGTTACCGTTGGCGAACTTTTAGATAAAATAGAAATTGATAACGACAAAACTCAAAACGCAGCAAAAGTAAGTGTGTTTGCAGGCGGACCCGTTAAAACCGACCGTGGTTTTGTTTTGCACTCTCCTCAATCAGGTTATTCAGCAAGCCAAAAACTCAGTAGCGATATTATGATCACTACCTCAAAAGATGTTTTAGCAAGCTTAACTACCGCACAAGCACCTGAACAATTTATTATTACATTGGGTTATTCAGGATGGGAGCAAGGACAACTCGAACAAGAGTTACTTGATAACAGTTGGTTGATCATAGAAGCCGATCCGAAGATCATTTTTGACACCCCCGTTGAAAAACGATGGGAAAAAGCAGTTTCAATGTTGGGCTTTGATATTAGCCAACTCAGCCCTGAAGCTGGTCACGCATAATAATTTAACCCTTAGCAAACTTAAACAAGATACACATGACAAAAAAATCGCTTAAGCCGCAAGGCGAACGCACTGTAATGGGCTTTGACTTTGGCACCAAAAGTATTGGTATTGCTATTGGGCAAGAGCTAACAGGCAGCGCGTCTAGCCTTAAGGCTGTAAAAGCACAAGATGGCATTCCTAACTGGGACCATATTGCTGTACAAGTAACCGAATGGCAGCCTGACTTAATGGTTGTTGGCTTACCACTAAATATGGATGGAACGTCACAAGAGGTTACCTTTAAAGCAAAAAAGTTTGCCAACAGATTACATAATCATTATGGCATTCCGGTGCAAACACAGGACGAGCGTTTAACGACTGCGGATGCTAAAGCGCGACTTTTTGAAAGTGGTGGCTATAAAAACTTAGGCAAAGGTAACGTAGATAATATGTCTGCGGTTATTATTTTAGAAAGTTTTTTTGAGTCTAATTACGGTGAATAAACTGGCTATATAAATAACCTGTTATATAAATAAAAAGCGCCAATTGGCGCTTTTTTTATATTAAGTATTTATATTCATTACTTTTTAAATCATTGATCGCTATTTTTATCGTCAAGGCCATCAATAGTAACGCCTTGTAAAAAGCCCGCACCTTGCTGCTCGTTATTGCGCAGTTTAATCATTAAGCGTAAATCATTTGGCGAATCAGCATGATGCAGTGCATCAGCGTAATTAATTCGCTGCTGTCTATACAACTCAAATAGCGCTTGGTCAAAGGTTTGCATGCCCATTTCTTTCGATTTAGCCATTGCCTCTTTAATACCACCAATATCACCGTTTTTAATCAGTTCAGCAACCATTGGTGAGTTAAGCAATATTTCAATAGCTGCAACGCGGCTTTCACCATCAGCAGTCGGTACTAATTGCTGAGCAACAATTGCACGTAAGTTAAGTGCTAAATCGTACTTAAGCTTATCGTGTTTTTCTTTTGGGACTAAATGCATAATACGGTCAATCGCTTGGTTAGCATTGTTAGCATGCAGTGTTGCAACACATAAATGACCTGTTTCGGCAAAGCTTAGTGCGTATTCCATAGTTTCTTGAGAGCGAATTTCACCAATCAAAATTACATCGGGAGCTTGGCGTAGTGAGCTTTTAAGTGCTGACTCAAAGCTTTCGGTATCAAGCCCTACTTCGCGTTGAGTAATAATACTTTTACGATGCTCATGAACAAATTCAATCGGATCTTCAATAGTCAGTATATGACCACGTTGGTTACGGTTTCTGTAACCAATAAGTGCGGCTAGCGAGGTTGATTTACCAGTACCAGTACCACCGACAAATAATACAAGACCACGCTTAGACATAATTACATCGGTAAGAATAGAAGGAAGACCTAGCTCACTCACATCAGGTATTTGCGTAACAATACGGCGAATAACCATACCTGCTTTATCGCGTTGCCAAAAAGCAGAAATACGAAAACGCCCTTCGTCGGTGGCAATCGCAAAGTTACATTCTTTCGTTGTATGAAACTCTGCTTTTTGCTTTTCGCTCATTGCAGATTCTACTAACTCAAGCGATTGCTCATCAGTAAGCCTATCGTCACTTAGGGCTGTTAGCTCACCGTTTATTTTTGCGCTTACAGGTAGCTGACTCGATACAAATAAGTCAGAACCTTTTTTCTCAATCATGATGAGTAAAAAGTCGTTTAAAGATAAAGCCATAATAGTTTCTTACCCACCAAATTGTGTTTTGTCTTGTGCTTTTTCTTTCGCTGCCGCATTTGTAACAATGCCGTGATTAACTAAATTAGTTAAACATTGATCCATTGTTTGCATGCCCACAGACGCACCGGTTTGAATAGACGAGTACATTTGTGCAATTTTATCTTCACGAATTAAGTTACGAATAGCAGGTACTGCAATCATAATTTCGTGTGCTGCAACTCGCCCGCCACCAATCTTTTTAAGTAGTGTTTGCGAGATAACAGCACGCAAAGATTCAGATAACATTGAACGTACCATTGATTTTTCCTCGCCAGGGAACACATCGATAATACGGTCAATGGTTTTTGGTGCAGATGTTGTATGCAACGTGCCAAACACTAAGTGGCCTGTTTCAGCAGCGGTCATTGCAAGACGAATTGTTTCTAAATCACGTAACTCACCAACCAATATTACATCTGGATCTTCACGCAATGCACTACGTAGCGCGTTTGAAAAGCTATGAGTATCGCGATGTACCTCACGTTGATTAATAAGGCTTAATTTATTATCGTGAACAAACTCGATTGGATCTTCTATTGTTAGAATATGGTGATGTTTATTTTGATTTATATAATCGACCATAGCGGCAAGTGTTGTTGATTTACCAGAGCCCGTTGGACCTGTCACTAACACGAGTCCACGTGGGGTATCGGAGATTGTTTTAAAAATATCTGGCGCACCTAAATCATCAAGCGTTAACACTTCACTTGGTATGGTACGAAATACCGCAGCAGGCCCGCGATTAGAGTTAAACGCATTCACACGAAAACGTGCTAAATTAGGCACTTCAAACGAAAAATCCACTTCGAGATTTTGTTCGTAGTCCTTGCGTTGATTATCGTTCATAATATCGTAAACCAGACTGTTTACGTCTTTGTCTGCAAGGGCTGGTATATTAATGCGGCGAACATCACCGTCTACGCGTATCATAGGTGAAACACCCGACGATAAATGTAAATCGGATGCTTTGTGTTGCACACTAAACGCTAATAATTCGGTAATATCCATTTATGACTCCACAACTAACTGATAAATATATGGTTACAATAGCAGAACGACTCACATCCGCCTACGCTAGAATTGCAGACGCGGCAAAAATTGCACAACGAAACACTAACGAAGTCACTCTACTGGCAGTGTCTAAAACTAAACCAAGCGAAGATGTTATTGCAGCTTATGAGCATGGTCAGCGCGAATTTGGTGAATCTTATGTTCAAGAGGCTATAGATAAAATAGCTCAACTACAGTCATATAGCGACATCATTTGGCATTTCATTGGCCCTATTCAATCTAATAAAAGTGCTTTAGTGGCTGCCAACTTTGATTGGGTGCAAAGTGTTGATCGCATAAAAATAGCGAAACGATTAGATTCCCAGCGCCCAGACGATAAACAGCCTCTTAATATACTTATTCAAGTAAATATAAGTAATGAAGAAGCGAAGTCGGGTTGCCACCGCGATGAAATAGATGAACTTGCCGATTTTATTAACCAATGTGAGCACTTAACACTTCGAGGTTTAATGGCGATTCCCGCTAAAAGCAACGATCTGGATACGCAAATTCAATCTTTTGAGCAATTACAAACTTGCTTTGATAAACTAAAGACCCAATATCCTCAAGTAGATACTTTGTCGATGGGTATGAGTAACGATGTTGAAGCTGCCATTAGTGCAGGCTCAACCATGGTAAGGATCGGCACAGACATTTTTGGAACACGAACTTAAAAGGTGATAACAGATTTATGTCAGATAAAAAAATCGCATTTATAGGCACAGGTAATATGAGCTACGCCATTATTGGTGGCATGGTAAAAAACGGTTTTAACGCAAGTAACATTATTGCGACTAACCGCAACCAAGAAAAGCTTGAAAAGGTAGCCTTTGATTTCAAGGTGCAAACCACCAGTGACAATAACGAAGCCCTGCGCGATGCTGATGTAATTGTTTTGTCTGTTAAACCACAAATGATGGGCGATTTATGTAAATCGTTTCAAGAGTCGGGCGTAGATTTTAGCGATAAACTGTTTATTTCTGTTGCTGCTGGCTTAACTGTAAAACGTTTACGTGAAATGCTAGGTCAAGACGTTAAAATGGTACGTTGTATGCCAAATACACCGTCTTTATTAGGCCGTGGTGTATCAGGTTTATATGGCGCGGGCGAAACACAAAGCGAACACGAGTTTGTACAACAAGTTTTTGAATGCACTGGCATTGTTGTATGGGTCGAAAAAGAATCACAAATTAACGATATTATTGCTGTGACCGGCTCATCACCAGCTTACTTTTTCTTATTTATGGAAGCCATAGAAGAAAAAGCTAAAGCGCTGGGCTTTAATGATGAAGACGCTCGTCGTTTAGTACAGCAAACAGCCCTTGGCGCCGCAGAAATGGCACTTAGCCAGCCTGATATTACTATTTCGCAACTGCGTTCAAACGTAACATCTAAAGGCGGTACTACTCACGCAGCTGTTGAGCACTTAAAAGATGAAGGCTTAACTAAAACCGTTGGCGATGCAATGGATGCGTGTATTGCGCGTGCAGAGCAAATGGAAAAAGAACTTTAAAACCACTTTTTTATTGAAGGTTACACTATGAATGCCATGCAATTTTTAATCAGTACCCTGTTTGATTTGTTTTTAATGGTGGTATTACTGCGCTTTTGGCTGCAGTGGGCAAAAGCCGACTTTTATAATCCAATGAGCCAGTTTGTGGTTAAAGCCACTTCGTTTGCGGTAAAACCACTGCGTAAAATCATTCCGGGATTTGGCGGACTTGATTTAGCATCTCTGTTGTTGGCATTTATAGTGGCTGTAGCCAAAATTAGTACTTTAATGCTTGTTATATATAATGCGTGGGCAATACAGCCTGTAATTATACAAGCACTTATAACGGTACTAAAAGAAGGCCTTAACTTAGTTTTTTGGGTACTTATTATTCGCGCTATTTTAAGTTGGGTTAGCCAAGGTTATAACCCTATAGAAGCGGTTTTCCATCAGCTTACTGAACCAATGCTAAAACCAATTCGTAAAATATTGCCATCAATGGGTGGCTTAGATTTATCAGTTTTAGTGCTTATTATTGGTATTCAGTTTTTGCAAATGCTGCTTATGGATTTTTTAGTCTAATATGGATTTTTTAATTAGAGGCCCAAAGGCCTCTTTTTTATATGTTTTGAGGAATACATAATGAACCGTTTAATTAAGTTTTGTTTTATTGCTTGTTTAGCATTTGCATTTAACGCGCAAAGCGAAGAAATGCAAGGCGCACAATATAAAGAGCTTGGCCCTTGGCAAGTGCACTACATCGCCTTTCCTTCTACTTTTATTCAGCCAAAAATAGCAAAAGCGTATGGCCTTGAGCGAAGCGGATACAAAGGCATAGTGAATATTTCTGTTTTAAAAAATGATGCCGAAAATACAGCCCAAACAGCAAAGCTTACTGGCACAGCTAGAAACCTACTTGGCAATAAACAAACGCTTACTTTTAAAGAAGTAAAAGAAGGTGATTCAATTTATTACCTTGCCCAAGTTGATTATACCAACGAAGAGATTTTACGCTTTGAGATTGAAATACAACAAAGTAATCAATTTCAAAAATTACAGTTTCAGCAAAAATTTTACGTAGATTAATAACATGACCAAAACTTTAGTACTTGCTACAGGTAACCCTGGCAAAGTAAATGAGCTAGCTAACATGCTAAGCCCTCTGAATATTAATGTAGTTCCACAGAGCGATTTTAACGTAGGTGAAGTTGCCGAAACCGGCACTACCTTTGTTGAAAATGCCATTATTAAAGCGCGTCATGCCGCTAAAATTACTGGCATGCCTGCTATTGCCGATGACTCAGGTTTAGAAGTTGATGGCCTAAATGGCGCACCCGGTGTTTACTCTGCCCGTTTTGCAGGCCCAGGTGCCAGCGATCAAGATAACATTGATAAGTTACTCGTAGACTTGGGTAATAACCCTATCCGTAGTGCTCGTTTTTGGTGTGTACTGGTATTAATGCGCCACGCAGATGACCCTACCCCCCTTATTTGCAGTGCAAGCTGGGAAGGCGAAATTACGCTCACTCAAAATGGCAACGGTGGCTTTGGTTACGACCCTGTATTTTTTGTACCAGAGAAAAATTGTACCAGTGCTGAGCTTACAAAAGAGCAAAAAAATGCAGTGAGTCATCGCGGCCAAGCACTACAAAAACTATTGCTAGAGCTACAGCAAAAAGGCGGCCTGTGAACCTTCCACCACTGAGCTTATATGTGCACGTACCTTGGTGCGTGCAAAAATGCCCGTACTGCGATTTTAATAGCCACGGACAAAAAGGTGAAATACCTGAAGCTGAATATGTTCAGCATTTAATTGATGACTTAAAAGCTGATTTGCACCTAGTACAAGGGCGTAAAATTCACAGTATTTTTATTGGTGGCGGCACGCCAAGCTTATTAACTGGTGCAGCTTATACCCGATTATTAAATGAAGTCGACAGCCTAATTGGGCTTGAAGACAATTGTGAAATTACCCTTGAAGCCAACCCTGGTACAGTAGAAACAGGTCGCTTTAAAGATTACGTAAAAGCAGGCATTAACCGTATTTCTATCGGTGTGCAAAGCATGCAAAACGACAAGTTAAAAGCACTTGGTCGGATCCATGGCAGCGACGAGGCTAATTATGCTGCGCAACAAGCTAAGGAAGCCGGTTTAAATAGCTTTAACCTTGATTTAATGCATGGCTTACCAGGGCAAACACTTGACGATGCACTGAGCGATTTAAAGCAAATAATAGCGCTCGATCCTCCTCATATATCTTGGTATCAACTAACTATTGAACCCAATACTCAGTTTGCTTCAAAACCTCCTACCTTGCCACAAGACGAAATACTGTGGGACATTCAAGAGCAAGGAGTCGAGTTACTAGCTCAAGCAGGTTACATACAATACGAAATATCGGGTTATGCAAAACCAGGCTATCAGTGCCAACATAACTTGAATTATTGGCGTTTTGGCGATTATCTCGGTATTGGCTGCGGCGCGCATGGTAAGGTTACTGATGCAAATACAGGGCTTATTACGCGTACTGAAAAGGTTAAACACCCACGCGGCTATATGGATTTAATTAAACCATATATGTATAAAAGCTGGCATGTAGAGCAAGACGATTTAGCGTTTGAATTTTTTATGAATCGCTTTCGCCTTGTTGAGCCTTGCCCAATTAATGATTTTAATAAACTTACAACACTGCCACTGCAAAGTCAGCAAAGTGCATTAAACCAAGCAATTAATAAAGGTTTATTGACTCAAACAGATAGCCATTGGCAGGTAAGCTTAAAAGGTCATCGCTTTTTAAATGACCTGCTAGAATTATTTGTGTAGCGCCCAGCGTTACACAAAAAATAAATATAAAACACCCTAATGGGTTTCTAACAACAAAAGGGAAAACAATGCGTAAACTTACTTTTATTGCGGCCGCAGTAAGCGTTGCACTACTTGCTGGTTGCCAGCAAACAACACAACAAGCGACTTCAGCTCCTATTGCACAAGCAGTTCAATCACAACAAAGTGAAATAGACAAAGCCAATGCATTTTTTGAAGATACATTTAACCGCGACGTAATGAGCAGTCCTGTATATCAAACATACATGGGTATTAAGCAAGATTACGATAAGTGGGATGATGGCAGCGAAGAAAGACAGCTTAAAGATTTAGCGCAAACAAAAGCTGACCTAGTTGCACTAAAAGCAATCAGCCGTGATTTATTAGATGATGCAACAAAAGTTAGCTACGACTTAAAAAAACAAGATCTTGAAAGCTCAATTGCTGACTTTAAATGGCGTTACCATAACTACCCTGTGAACCAAATGTTTGGTACGCATTCTATGATCCCTGCGTTTTTAATTAATCAGCACTCAATTAGTAATGTAAAAGAAGCTAAAGACTACATTTCTCGTTTAAATGGTGTAACTGGTGTTATTGATCAGCTTATTATTGATTTAACTGTACGTGCAGAAAAAGGCATCATTGCCCCTAAATTTGTATTCCCGCATGTTATTGATTCAAGCAAAAACATTATTCACGGTGCACCGTTTGAAAAAGGCGATGATTCTACATTGCTTGCTGACTTTAAACGTAAAGTAACAGCGCTTGAAATTAGCCAAGACGAAAAAGACTCGTTAATCAGCGATGCATCAGATGCATTAAAATCGGCTGTTAAACCATCTTACTCTAAACTAATTAATTACCTTGCACAGCTTGAAAAACGCGCAGATGATCGCGATGGCGCATGGAAATTACCTGATGGCGAAGCGTTTTATAACAACGCACTTAAGCGCACAACTACAACAGATTTAACTGCTAAAGAAATTCATGCAATTGGTCTATCTGAAGTGACACGTATTCATGATGAAATGCGTGAAATTAAAGACAAAGTTGGCTTTAAAGGCGACTTAAAAGCGTTTATGCAGTTTATGAAAACTGACAAGCAATTTTACTACCCTAATGATGCACAAGGTAAACAACGCTACCTTGATGAAGCCACTGGGCTTATTGATACAATGAAAACGCGTTTAGATGAATTATTCATTGTTAAACCAAAAGCAGGTTTAAAAGTAAAAGCGGTTGAAGCATTCCGTGAAAAAGCAGCAGGTAAAGCATTTTACCAACAGCCAGCTCCTGATGGTTCACGCCCAGGTGTTTACTACGCTAACCTTTACGATATGGAAGCAATGCCAACGTATCAAATGGAAGCGCTGGCATACCACGAAGGTATTCCGGGACACCACATGCAAATAGCTATTTCGCAAGAACTAGAAGGTATTCCTAAGTTCCGTAAGTTTGGTGGCTACACAGCGTATATTGAAGGCTGGGGTTTATACTCAGAGTTCATTCCTAAAGAAATGGGCATGTACTCAGACCCTTACTCAGATTTTGGTCGTCTTTCAATGGAATTATGGCGCGCATGTCGCTTAGTTGTTGATACAGGTATTCACGCAATGAAGTGGACTCGCCAAGAAGGTATTGATTACTACGTAAATAACACGCCTAATGCAACATCTGACGGTGTTAAAATGGTTGAGCGTCACATTGTAATGCCTTCACAAGCAACGGCTTATAAAGTGGGTATGCTTAAGATTTTAGAGCTTCGTGAAGAAGCTAAAAAGCAACTTGGTGATAAATTTGATATTCGCCAGTTCCACGACGTAGTGCTTAAAAATGGTCCTGTACCACTTAATGTACTAGAAAACTTTGTTAATGAATGGGTAGCAAGCAAAAAGGCTTAAAACCAATTTAAACAATTGCTTTAAATATGAAAGGTCGCATTTGCGACCTTTTTTGTTTTATAGTAGTAAAAAAGATTTTGGAAATAATAATGGATTTAAGCATACAACTACTTAATGCGCGTATTTCAAAGCAGCAGTTAAATGAGCTCGATAACGACTTTAGGCAGTTAAGCCCTGCTCAGCAAACTTTGCAGCTTAACCATTTATATGACAGCGCCCAACGGTTGAGTGTTAAGTATGACTTTATGCAAAACATAGCAATCCGTATATTAAGTACTAATACAGCACCTTCTCTATTTATTAACCAACTCACTAATATTGACGCATTGAGCTTTTTCACCCCAGCGCTGAGAGTAAATAAAGGCTTTTTAGTACAAGATACTCAAGGAAATAATGTACTGCACAATGTGTTTAAGCATGCCGATGCTACAAAGCTGCCATTTAACTATGTACGCTCTTTAATGTTGTTTGAATCAAATGATGACTTAGTTAAAGCACTCGCGCAGCCCAACTCTCACGGATTAACACCAGTTTCCTGCTACATTGCCTATGCAAATAAATCGAGCACACCGGTAAAGCATGAATTCTCAGCTTTGTTAGCATTAATGGAAATAGAGCAAAAACAAAATCCTAACGCAAAACAGCAGCTTGCCAACGTACTAAAAGGGCAAAAAGTTAACGAGACCACAATTTTACTGAGCGCCGCTTACTTGCAACGCTCAACGGCGCAAGTTGCTCACTTAATCAAGGCGCTTTAATTCACTCACAACTTCTGTACGCACACTGTCTATGGCATGTGTAATAGATTGCGCAGCACTTTGCTGATCAACCATATTTGGCCAATTTGTTTGCCAGACCTTTTGTAAGTCTTTTGTTTTTAAATGTACTTTATCAACGGCTAAGTAGCTTAAGTCATGAATTAAGTTAACTTTAACCCAGCCTTTTCTAGGGCTGCCATCTATTTTGTTATTATCGTAATGTGCCGCAAATACAATAAGCTCAAGCTCGGCTAGTTCTTGTAATATTTGAAAGCTAGCAATGCGTGTATTGTTGTTCTCTTCACTTGCCTCCATTCGCCATGCATTATAACTAAAGCCAATAAACGCAAATACTACGCTCGCTATAGCAGTAAAAAAATACGAACGGGGCGCCAGTACAAACTGACCATATTTAGACTCTGACATATTATTTCCTAGTCATTTAAATAATATTCAACACTGGTTACCACTCTTATATTTTTTATTTGCGGTGTGTTTGAATCTCGATTACTGATACTAAATTGCCCTTGGCGAGCTGTTTTTATTTTGCCTAATTTTGAATTAGAGTCTTTAGCAAATTTATTAGCGACTTCACGCGCTTTTTCAGTTGCTTCTTGCACCATCGCAGGCTTTACATCATTGAGGCCTGTAAAAATGTATTCAACTTTTGTTTCGTAGCTGTCCTGCACTATTGCGATATCTTGTTTAGCAAGCTGACTTACTTTGCTCAGCGCGTTTTGCACTTTATCTGGCGCATCAGAATAAACAATAATATTTGAGCGCACTATGTATCTAAACTGTTGATTTTCATTACTGTATTCACGTGCTTGCTTATCAATAACTGACTGGCTGCCTATTGTTATTTCATCGTCGTCAAAACCATGCAGTTTTAAAAAAG
>NZ_BADV01000076.1:0-41118 GCF_000238895.1 Pseudoalteromonas sp. BSi20429
TATTTTAAGTATTGTATAAAGCAGTGTTACATAACATTCTATATGCACGATGTTATTAAGAGTATCAATTTCTTAGCTATGTCATTTACTACTTAGATAGGGAAGTGCAGTGTTATTAGAATAAAACCACAAATTAATACCTTCATTTTACACTTCATTTTTATATCAATCTATTTACACTTTGTTACAAAACCAAACCCATAATCGCTCCATATTCCTTGTTGTACTTTTAATTAGTCTTTAAACTCATTGAGTTAATTTAAATATGGACTAAAAAATGAAACTCACAAAAATTGCACTTGCTGTTTTACTTGCATCAGGGTTGGCTGCATGTAATAGCTCAACTCAAACTGTTGATAAAAATATTGTTACAGAAACATCAATTCCTGGCGTTACACTTATTGAGTCAGTGAAATCTAATGCAGGTGAAATCAACATACCGTATAAAAAATATAAACTAGATAACGGTTTAACTGTAATTGTGCATGAGGATCATTCAGATCCCTTAGTACACGTTGATGTAACATACCACGTTGGTTCTGCTCGCGAAGAGTTGGGTAAGTCAGGCTTTGCTCACTTTTTTGAGCATATGATGTTTCAAGGTTCAGAGAATGTTGCTGATGAGGAACATTTTAAAATAATATCTGAAGCAGGCGGTACTTTAAATGGTACAACTAACTCAGATAGAACAAATTATTTTGAAACAGTACCTGTAAATCAATTAGAAAAAATGTTGTGGCTAGAAGCTGATCGAATGGGCTTTTTACTCGATGCTGTAACCCAAGAAAAATTTGAAGTACAACGCGAAACAGTAAAAAATGAGCGCGGCCAACGTGTTGATAATCGCCCTTATGGTCGTTTAGGTGAACGTGTTGCTCAAGCGATGTATCCAGATGGTCATCCATATTCATGGCCAGTAATTGGTTTTATGGACGATCTTAATCGCGTAAATGTAAATGATTTAAAAGCATTCTTTTTAAAGTGGTATGGTCCTAATAATGCAACGCTTACTATAGGTGGCGATATCAACGCTAATGAAATACTGCCATTAGTTACTAAATACTTTGCACCAATTCCAAAAGGCCCTGAAATCCCTACAGTAGAAAAAACAGCTGTAACACTAGATGCTGATAGATATATTTCAATGGAAGATAAGGTACATTTACCTTTATTAAGTATGAGTTTCCCAACTACTTACGCTCGCTCTGAAGATGAAGCACCTCTTGATATACTTGCTGAAATATTGGGTGGTGGTAATAATTCACTACTATACAAAAACTTAGTTAAAACTCAACTTGCTGTACAAGCAAGTGCAAATCATCCATGCCAAGAGTTAGCGTGTTCAATTAGTCTTTATGCTTTACCAAATCCTACAGCAGGGAAAACGTTAGCTGATATGGAAAAAATCATTCGTGATTCATTTGTTGAATTTGAAGAGCGTGGCGTTACACAAGATGATTTAGATAAAGTAAAAGCTAAAATAGAATCTGGTGCAATTTTTGGTCTGCAAAGCGTATCAGGAAAAGTCTCTCAACTAGCCGCGTCAGAAACGTTTACAGGTAACCCAAATTCAGCTAAAGATGAGATTGCACGTTATAACAAAGTTACAAAAGCTGATGTTATGCGTGTTTTTAATCAATATATCAAAGGTAAATCTGCCGTTATTATGAGTGTTGTTCCAGAAGGGCAAACTCAACTTATAGCTGCTCCAGACAACTTTACGCCTAAATCGCATGATTTTGGAGGTCCATCTACTACTTCAGCTGATGATTTAGTGGCACGAAGAGCTGTTGATACATTTGATCGAAGTGCTCATCCAGAGGCCGGCGCAAATCCTGCTGTTGATGTTCCTACTCTTTGGCAAACTAAGACCGAAAACGGTATTAAAATATTAGGTACTCAAAGTACAGAAACGCCAACTACCGCTATTTTCATTAAAGTTCCGGGTGGCCTGTACAGTGAGCAAGCTAGTAAAGTGGGTTTATCATCAATAACTGCATCGTTAATGAGCGAGTCAACGCAAAACTACACTACAGAGCAGATGAGTAACGCGCTTGAAAAACTAGGTAGCCAGGTAAGTATCTACTCAGATAAAACACATACAAATGTGTATGTTTCTAGCTTAACCAAAAATGTAGATGCAACGCTAAAGCTTGTCGAAGAAAAGTTATTTAAACCAGCATTTAATGCAGATGACTTTGAGCGTAATAAAAAGCAAATCATTCAAAATATTCAACATTCAATGAAGGATGCTGGGTATTTAGCATCTAATACATATAGTAAATTACTATATGGCAACAATATAGCTGCACTTCCAAGTACTGGAACGCTTAATAGTATAGAGGCTATTACACTTGCTGACGTTAAAGCTTTTTATAACGCAAACTTTAAACCGCAGGGCGCTCAAGTAATTATTGTTTCTGATTTAAAAGAGTCAACAATTGAACCAAAAGTTAAAGCTACACTTACAAATTGGAAAGGTAAATCGAGCTTAGTAGCGGTTGATTTCAGTGACCCTAAAGTAGAAACTAATGTAATTTATTTGGTTGATAAACCAGACGCTCCTCAATCAGAAATTCGTATAGGTAAACGCGATATGGTTGAAGATATTACAGGTGAGTTCTTTAAAGCTAACTTGATGAACTTTGCACTTGGTGGCACGTTTAACAGCCGTATCAATCTAAATTTACGAGAAGATAAAGGCTATACTTACGGTGCTCGCTCTCGTTTCTGGGGTGATAAAACATCAGGTGGCTTTACCGCTTCTGCAGCGGTGAGAGCCGACTCTACTGCAGCATCTATTACAGAGTTTACTAATGAACTTAATAACTATGCTCAAAACGGTGTCACTGACGAAGAGCTTATGTTTATGCGTAAGGCTATCAATCAAAAAGATGCGCTTAAATACGAAACGCCTAATGCAAAACTTGGCTTTTTAGCACAAATATTAGAGTTCGATTTAAAACCTAGCTTTGTAAAAGAAAGAAATGAGATTGTTAGCAATATCAGCAAAGAAGAAGTTAACGCCTTAGCTAAAAAACACTTAAATACTAAAGACATGATTTATTTAGTAGTGGGTGATGCTAAAACACTTCGTCCAGAGCTCGAAAAATTAGGTATGAAGGTTGTTGACTACAGTCTTTAATTTTTAAATAAATCATTGAAATTAAAAAGCAGCTTTTTTAGATGCTTTTTTTTTGCCTAATTGTAGAGTGTTGAATTTTTTGTGAAAAATAGATTACAAGGAGCAACTACAGCATCTTTCTTTAGATATAAAATATAATTTTGTAGTTTAAACCTTCAAAGGGCATCACATTCCTAGCTCTTTTATTCAGTACTTATAAAGATTCGATTTGGTAGCATAAATTTAAACATCCAACTTTATTAGGAGGATTTATGGCAAGTGGATGGGCACGAGACGGTGCAATTCAAGATCAAATTGATGCGAGTGTTAATGACGCCGTACAGTATGCAAGAAGCAATTTAATATCTGGCGCAAGTGCAGAGCTATGTGATGAGTGCGATGAGAAAATCCCACAAGCACGAAGGCTCGCGTTACCAGGAGTGCGCTACTGTGTTGTATGCCAAGCTGCAATAGAAGGTAATGATGCTAGCGCTAAATCGTTTAATAGACGTGGCAGTAAAGATAGTCAGTTGCGTTAAAAAGGTGCTGAAAAGCACCTTTTTATTTAATACCAACCTGCATAAATATTTGAACAATTTATAAAATTAAACCCCCCATAGTTATACCAACCAGCATAAATCTTTGATCAATTTAACGAATTAAATTGCAATATAACGTCGTTAAAAAATTTTTATTTAAAACAACTAGATACAAAAATTTTTGCCTAGTCCTAGCGTAATTTTCTTAACGTTAAATAGACCCCATATATAAGCAGATTGGCATTAAGCAAATTGTTATAACTTGAACTAGTTGTTAAGTAATTTAAAATTTACTCATGTCATCTTTTTTCTGAATAAGTTCTATTGAATAACCATCAGGGTCTTTTACAAAAGCAATTTCAGTAGTACCACCTTTTACAGGCCCAGGTTCACGGCTTACATTGCCACCGGCAGCTTTAATATCAGCACAGGCCTTGTAAATATCATCAAACTCAATGGCAATATGACCATATCCATTACCCAGGTCGTAGCTATCTTCGTCCCAGTTATAAGTTAACTCTAATACTGTATTATCTGCTTCCTCGCCATACCCAATAAAGGCAAGAGTGTATCTGTATTCACTGTTATCAGCTCTGCGTAATTCCTTCATACCTAATACTTCAGTATAAAAAGCAATTGATTTGTCTAAATCCGCTACACGCAGCATAGTATGTAATAAACGCATTATTCAGTTCCTTTAGTGACTTTTCAAAGTTCAGTATATTTTTAACTAAGCGCTATTATTAAGCGCATTTTGTGGTTTTTATATGTATTAGCCATATATGTAGGCGTTGCGTACAAATCACAACCTCAATACCATTTAGAGTTGGAAGCTGTTCACGTATGGTCTTTATAATTTTACCAATAACATCAATTGTAAATTACCAATTAATGAACCATTTTATTGAATTTTGCATATTTAAATAAAGAACACTCAATTATTGGTCAACCTATTAGTATAAAAAAAGTTACTGATTGTTCAACAAAAGTTAACCTATGTCTGATTGGGTTTGTTGTATCTAACTATTTGTTTTTAATTGATATTAAATTTATTTGTATGTAATTTGTAAAAATATGGGATTTACTTGGTTAACTTATTGGTTGACAAAAAAGGCGTATGGTAATACAGTTTTTGCATACCAATTGGTAAGTTGCTTGGTTTGAGTGAATACAATGTATTGGTAATTAATCAGAGTTACGTTTTGCACAGGTTAATTTATAAATAACTCAAGCTTAAAGTTACTCTACAAATTGAAACAAAGACACAGCGTATTTTAAAGTAGATTTTACTTGTTCTTATAAAAGTATGCGCCACATATTTAGGAGTTATTCATGTCAAAACCAGTCATCGGTTTCATCGGCTTAGGCTTAATGGGCGGCAACATGGCCGAAAATTTACAAAACAAAGGCTATGAGCTAATTGTTATGGACCTTAGCAAAGATGCGGTTGCAGCATGTGTCGCTAGAGGCGCAAAAACAGCAAGCACTGCTAAAGAGCTAGCTGAAGGTTCAGATATTGTTATGTTTTGTCTTACAACTTCTGCCGTTGTAGAAAAAATCATTTATGCAGAAGACGGTATCCTAGCGGGTATTAAAGAAGGTGCAGTACTAGTTGATTTTGGTACTTCTATTCCATCATCTACTAAAAAAATTGGTGCTGATTTAGCAGCTAAAGGCGCAGGCATGATTGATGCTCCTCTTGGTCGTACACCAGCACATGCTAAAGACGGCCTTTTAAACATCATGGCTGCAGGCGATATTGATACATTCAATAAAGTTAAACCAGTACTAGAAGATCAAGGTGAAAACGTTTTCCATCTTGGCGAGCTAGGTGCAGGTCATACAACTAAGCTTATCAACAACTTCATGGGCATGACTACAGTATGTGCTATGTCACAAGCATTTGCAGTTGCAGAGCTTGCTGGTGTTGACCGTCAACAACTTTTTGACATCATGTCGACTGGTCCATCTAATTCACCGTTTATGCAATTTTGTAAAAACTATGCAGTTGATAATGTTAGCGACCTTGGTTTCTCGATTGCTAATGCAAACAAAGATTTAGGCTACTTCCTACAAATGGTAGAAGACCTAGGTACTGAATCAAAAATCGCTGAAGGTTCATCAGCTAACCTACAAGCAGCGTTTGACGCTGGTATGGGTCAAGGTAACGTTCCTGAAATTTTTGATTACTTCAAAAAGCTAGAAAAGTAATACTTCTCGACCTTATTGAGCGCTTTAAGCTTTTGGCTTAAGGCGCTTTAACACACATGACACCAATTGACTAAAGTCTTTGTGCAATGTCAGCTTTTTTAAATTCTGATGAAGCACTACTTTCAGTCACAACGAAAAAGAGTTAACTATGCGTTTGATTAACACAATAAAGCTTAGTCTAGTTCTCATCGGTTGCATATCCACACAAATAGCGGCCAAAGATTATTTTGTAGAAAGTAAACAAGCTTTTAATGATATCGCAGCTAATCTAGTTGCTGGCGACAAAGTAGTACTTAAAAATGGTACTTGGTCTGACTTCGAAATCCTACTTGAAGGCCAAGGTACAAGAAACTCTCCTATTTTATTGACCGCTGAAACTAACGGTAAAGTAATTTTATCGGGTCAATCGAACCTAAGACTTGCAGGTAAATACCTTGAAGCCTCAGGTTTAGTATTTAAAGACGGCTACACACCGAGCTCAGCTGTAATAGAGTTTCGTAAAAATAAAAATGAATTAGCCTACAATTCACGAGTTACTCAAACAGTAATCGATAATTACAGTAATCCAGACAAACGAGAGTCTGATTATTGGGTTGCATTATATGGACAACATAACCGCTTTGATCATAGTCATTTAGTTGGCAAACGAAATAAAGGTGTGACAGTTGCTGTTCGTTTAAACACTCAAGCAAGTCAGGAAAACTATCACCGCATAGACAACAACTATTTTGGCTACCGTCCAACTTTTGGTTCAAACGGTGGTGAAACCCTACGTATTGGCACCAGCCATTACTCATTAACTGATTCACATACATTGGTAGAAAATAACTATTTTGAACGCACCAATGGTGAAGTCGAAATTGTTTCGGTTAAGTCAGGCAAAAACATTCTTCGTAATAACGTATTTTATGAAGCGCGCGGTACATTAACGCTGCGCCATGGTAACGGTAACCTTATAGAAGAAAATATTTTTATTGGTAATGGTGTTGACCACACAGGTGGTATTCGCGTTATCAATAAAGACCAAATTGTTAGAAATAACTACCTACAAGGTCTAACAGGCTATCGTTTTGGCAGTGGTTTTACTGTTATGAACGGCGTACCAAATTCATCTATAAATCGTTATCACCAAGTTGAAAATGCGACAATTGAAAACAACACATTTATAAATGTGCGTCATATTCAACTTGCCGCAGGTAGCGATGCTGAGCGTAGCGCTGCACCTAAAGATAGCGTAATGAAAAACAACTTAATCATAAATCAAGATGGTGAACAGCCATTTACAACATTTGATGATGTAAGCGGGCTGGTACTAAGTAACAACATTGCTGATACAAAAGTACTTTCTGAGCTAACGTACGGTGTAAAAAAAGAAAAAATCACGCTTAAAAAAGCAAGTAATGGTCTACTTTACCCAACATCTAAAAGTTTAAATGTAGGTGCAAAGCGCGATTTAAAAGTACTTAAAAAAGAAGATACCGGTGTTAGCTGGTATGCAAAAGTACCTGCTTTAGTTGATTTTGATTCTGGTAAGACACATTCTGTTAAAGCTGATGTAAGTGCATTACTAGACGCTATAGATAATGCAGAGTCGGGTGATGTTCTAGAACTAGCGCCTGGCCAGTATGATGTTTCTAAACTGGTTAAAATTGATAAAACGTTGACAATTAAAGCAAAGCAGAACACAAAGTCTAAACTTACTTTTCAACGCTCTACCTTGTTTGAAATACATGATGGCGGCAGCTTAAAACTAGATGGTTTATCTATTTCAGGTGAAAACGCGCCAGATGCAATAGGTAACAGCATTGTTCGTACGCAAAAATGGGGTATGGTTGATAATTACCGCTTTGTAATGACCAACTCAGAGTTAAATGCTTTAGATATTAATCATTCATTCCATTTCTTTATCACTGGAAAAGGTGCAATGGCTGACGAAATTATTGTTACAGGTAATACCTTTAATACAGTAACAGGTGACATTTTACGTCTAAATACTGAAATTGAAGACTTAGGTGTCTATAACGCGGAATACGTTATTGTAAATAATAATACATTTAATGATGTGCAAGGTGGTGTACTTAAGCTTTACCGTGGTGGTACTGATGAAAGTACATTTGGCCCTCATTTTGAAATGACAAATAACACGCTTAATAACGTTGGCCTTGGTAAGCGTAACAAAGAGCAAGCGAGCATTTATGTTCACGGTGTTCAGGTTACTAATATCAAAGATAATAAATTTGTTAAATCTGCTCCTATTGTTGTAGAGCACACAGTAGGCGAGCCTAAAACTGAAATCTCAGGTAATACATTTGATGTAACTAAAGCACCAAGTGTTAAAGAACTAAGAGTTAAAGGCCCACATACAGCAGTATTAAAAAATAACAACATTTTAAATAAGGCAGGGTAAATACTATGTACTTATTAAAATGCCAAACAGGTTTTAAAATAGCGGCTGTAGCAGCACTTACATTACTTACATCATTGGGTGCGCATGCAGCGCACCCAAACTTAGTAATTACTACTGATGACGTAAGTCATATGCGCCAAGCAATAGGCAGCGAAGGTAAATTTTCTACTGCGTTTGAGCTATTAAAAGCGCAAGTAGACGAACAAATAGCTCAACCAATTGCGGTACCTGTACCAAAAGATGGTGGTGGTGGTTATACACATGAGCGTCATAAGAAAAATTACCAACTTATGTACAACGCGGGCATCATTTATCAACTAAGCCAAGATGATAAATATGCAAATTACGTGCGTGATATGTTGCTTGAGTATGCAAAATTATACCCAACGCTTGGTCTGCATCCAAAACGTAAAATGGACTCGCAAAATCCAGGTAAGTTTTTTTGGCAAAGCCTAAATGAAGCAATGTGGCTTGTGTACACAATACAAGCTTATGATCTAATTCATGATTCGTTAAATGCCGATAACATTAAAAAAATTGAAAATGACTTACTACGTCCTGTTTCGTTGTTCACATCAGTAGGCCAACCCTCTACATTTAATAAAGTACATAACCATGGAACATGGGCAACAGCTGGTGTTGGCATGGCAGGGTATGTATTAGGTGAACCTGAGTGGGTAGAAAAATCATTATACGATTTAGAAAAGTCGGGTAAAGGTGGCTTTATTAAGCAGCTAGAGATGCTGTTTTCACCACAAGGTTACTATAACGAAGGCCCTTACTATCAACGCTTTGCACTATTACCCTTTGTAACGTTTGCTAAAGCGATTGAAAACAACGAACCACAACGAAAAATCTTTGAATATCGCGATGGCATATTATTAAAAGCGATTGATACGACGATTCAACTTAGCTACAACGGTTTGTTTTTTCCAATTAACGATGCAATAAAAAGTAAAGGTATCGATACTATTGAGTTAGTTAATGGTGTAACTGCAGCGTATGGATTAACTAACGATGCAGGTTATTTAGATATTGCTAAGCAACAAGACCAAATAATTCTCTCTGGTGATGGACTAAAAGTAGCTCAAGCACTTGATAACAACATGGCAAAACCTTATTCGTTTAAATCTGTTGCCTTCGGCGATGGTAATGACGGTAAACAAGGTGCTCTAGTTGTAATGAGAACGCAGGTAGGTGGCGATCAAGCTCTACTATTTAAACCTGCTGCACAAGGCTTAGGTCACGGTCATTTTGATAAACTAACATGGCAGTTTTACGACCACGGTAATGAAATTGTATCTGATTATGGCGCAGCACGTTTTTTAAATGTAGAAGCTAAATACGGCGGTCGTTATTTACCTGAAAACGAAACTTACGCTAAACACACTGTTGCGCACAATACGGTAGTGGTTGACGAAACAACGCATTTTAATGCAAATGTTGAAGTAGGAAATAGTAATTACCCTACACTTAACTTTTTCGAAACGAATGAATACGGCACGGTTTCAAGCGGCGAAATAAGCACAGCTTATAAAGGCGTTGATCTTGAGCGTACGCTTGCACTTATTAACTTACCTGAACTACAAAGTACAGTTGCACTTGATATATTTGATGTTGCAGCAAATAAAGCACATCAGCTTGATTTGCCTTTGCATTATAAAGGTCAGCTTATAGATACCAGCTTTGAGCTAAAAGCGAATGCAACACAACTGTCTGCATTAGGTACTAAAAATGGCTACCAGCATCTATGGCTTAAAGCTCAAGCGCAACCTCAAAGTGGTTTAGCTAAAGTAACGTGGTTAAACGAAAATGGTCGCTTTTATACGCAAACGAGTTTGGTGAAAGGTGATGAGTCTTTCTTGTTTACTCAAATAGGCGCAAACGACCCTGATTTTAACTTACGCAACGAAAACGGTTTTATTCGTCGTGTTGAGGGTCAAAAGCATCATAAATTTATATCTGTATTAGAGCCTCACGGTGAATACAATCCAAGTAAAGAATATACGTTAGAAGCTGTTAGTAGAGTTACAAAGCTTGAATATAGTCAGCAGGGCGATTTAACACTTGTTGAACTTGATATTAAAGGCAAGTCATATTTAGTGGCTATTAATAAAGCACCAACCTCAGCTAAAAATACATTCAATTATCAAAATAAAGAGTTCACTTTAAATGGCCGATTAGGCGTTTATATGATGAACAATAATCAGGAGTAAATAGGATGCAAAAGCAAAGCGCAAACTTTTCATTTGGCAACGAGACCGAAATTGAAGATTTAGGAAATGGTCTAAAACGTCAAATGCTAGGTTATAACGAAGAGCTAATGGCTGTTAAAATTTGGTTTGAGAAAGGGGCTATTGGTTATAACCATGCTCACAGACATTCTCAAGTAACGTATGTTGTTGAAGGTGAGTTCCACTTTAACATTGATGGCGTAACTAAAATCTTAAAACCGGGTGATAGCTGCTTAATCCCACCATTTGCTGATCATGGAGCTACCTGCCCAACAGGCGGAATCCTGATTGATACTTTTAGTCCAGCGCGTGAAGACTTTCTTGAGGATTAATTATGCAACTTAAAGGCTTACGTTGGTGGGTTATAGCGCTAATTGCGCTAGCTACCATTATTAACTATATCGACCGTCAAGCACTTAGTGTGCTTTGGCCGGACATTGTTGAAGATTTATTTCCTGATGAATCAGCGCTAGAACGCAAACAAATATACGCTAATATTTCAATTGTGTTTGTATTTGCTTATGCATTTGGTCAAGCCATATTTGGTAAAATATTTGACTGGGTAGGCACACGCTTCGGTTTTGTTTTATCGATAGGTGTTTGGTCTATTGCAACCGTTGCACATGCATTTGCACAAGGTGTGCTTAGCCTTAGTATTTTTCGCGCAATCTTAGGTGTAGCAGAAGCCGGTAACTGGCCGGGCGCAGCTAAAGGTAATGCTGAATGGTTTCCTACTAAAGAGCGTGCCTTAGCACAGGGTATTTTTAACTCTGGCGCTGCTATTGGCGGTATTATTGCTATTCCTTTAATTGCTTATTTAACTATCTACTTTAGCTGGCAAATGGTGTTTGTTTTTGTGGGCGTATTAGGTTTTCTTTGGTTAGTGCCTTGGTTAATTTTAGTTAAAGCGCCGCCTAGCTCTCATCCTTGGCTTACTGCCGAAGAACGTGAATATATCTTAACAGGTCAAAGACGTGTTGATGATAATGGCGATGTAACAGGTGAAGACGAAGAAGAATATAACCCTTCAACTGCTGAGTTACTTTCTCGTAAGCAAAGCTGGGGTGTAATTATTGCCTCTGCTGCGATTGACCCTATTTGGTGGTTATTTGTTTTTTGGATACCTATTTACCTAAACGAAGTATACGGCATGGATGTTAAGTCTATTGGTATATATGGTTGGGTACCTTATGTTGGCGCTATGTTTGGTGCTTGGTTTGGTGGCTTATTAGCTCAAAATCGACTCAAAGCCGGTTGGAATACAGATAAAACACGTAAGCTAACTATAACGCTGGGCTGTTTAATTATGTTACCTGCGTTACTTGCAATGGCAAATCCAGGCGGACCAACGACAGCGGTACTAATTATGGCTGTTATATTATTTGGTTTTCAAACTGCAATTGGTAATGTGCAAACACTACCAAGTGATTTGTTAGGCAAAAAAGCTGTAGGTACATTATCAGGTTTCTCTGGTATGGCGGCAAAACTTGGTGCTGTAGGCCTTACATCGCTTGTGCCTATTCTTACTGCTGACGGTAACTATACGCCAGCATTTGTTATTGGTGCTTCTTTAGCCATTATAGCAATGGCAGCTGTTTGGATTTTAATTCCAAAAATAGAACCTCTTAAAAAGCCTCAATAATCTAGATAATAACTGCTATGCCAACATGTTTTGTATAAGCGCATAGCAGTTAACTACATAGGGTAACTTCCAAGATGAAAAATATTTACTTTATCGGTGAATGCATGGTCGAGCTTAGAGCTATGAGCGCAGCCACACTACACCAATCATTTGCAGGCGATGTTTATAATTCTGCAGTGTATTTAAAACGTTGCTTCCCGCAGGTTACTACTTCGGTTGTTACGGCTTTAGGTCAAGATAATTTAAGTAAAAAAATGCTAGAACGCTTTGAAAGTGAACAAATAAATACACAACTCGTATTTGCTCACGATACCAAAGTACCCGGCATGTATTACATAGAAACCGATGAGCATGGTGAGCGTAGCTTTATTTATTGGCGTAATGATTCTGCAGCTAAAAAGGTTGTTGATTTTTTAGATGCTGATGCACTCGAGCAACTTAGCCAAGGTGATATGTTTTTCTTTTCAGGAATTTCATTAGCAATAATTGAAGAAAGTGCACGTGAGCATTTTTGGAAAGTTGTAAAGCAGCTCAAAGATGCTGGGGTTAAAATAGTTTTTGATCCTAACTACAGAGCGCGTTTGTGGAATAGTGTAGAGGAAACTAAAGAGCAATATCATTTAGCCTTTACGCTTGCAGATATTACCCTACCAGGCGTTGAAGATTTAACAACACTTTATGACGTTCATAGCGTAGAAGCGGTTGTTGAATATTTAAAACCTTACCAAATTGAAGAAATTGTTGTTAAAAATGGCCCTGAATCGGTAGTGACAAAAGAGGGCGATACGCTTCAAAGCCACACCATAATACCGGTAACAAATGTTGTAGATACAACATCAGCAGGCGATGCTTTTAACGGTGTTTACTTAGGTGCTCGTTTATCTGATAAACCAATTTCGAGTGCTGTACAACTTGCTGCAAAAGCCGCCGGTGCGGTTATACAACAGCCAGGCGCTATTGCTCCAAAAGATATATTTCAGCTAGCAATGGTTGAAGCTGGTATCTGATACCAATTTTATTAAAAACATGATCACCTTAGCGTATTAAATAACTCACTAACTACGTTAAAAATTATTTATATAGAACAACTATGTATCATAATTTTAGCCTTGTTATTGAGCTATTTTCTTGTCGCTATAATAGCTCATTAATTTAATGCAATTGGTATAACAAAATAATTAAACATTAAAGGCCGCCATACCTCGGCCGCATTACTTTTTATAAAGGAACAACGTTATGACTCGCTTTTCTGAACTTATGTCAGGACAAACACTGCTACCTATAATTCAAGCTGATACGCCAGAGCAAGGTGTTCAAATAGCGAAAGCTATGGCTAACGCTGGCCTTACTTTAGTTGAAGTAGTACTAAGAACAGAGGCTTCTTTAGAAGCATTAAAAGCTATTAAGGCACAAGTGCCAGAGCTAAAAGTCGGTGCGGGTACAGTCATAAATACTGACATTTTAGAGCAAGCACTTGAAGCGGGTTCTGACTTTATTGTAACGCCAGCAGTTTCTCCTGCATTACTTACAGCACTTGCTAAATGTAATGTGCCGGTACTTCCTGGTGTATCAAACACCGGTGATATTTTAATGGCACTTGAATATGGCTTTGAAGAGCAAAAATTATTCCCGGCTTCGCTTGCCGGAGGAGCACCTTTTGTATCAGCTGTGTCGTCAGTATTTAGAGCAGTCAGCTTTTGCCCTACAGGCGGCGTTAGCGAAAGTAACAAAATGGACTATCTTTCTTTAAATAATGTATTCGCCGTTGGCGGTACTTGGATAGCGAAAAAAGAGTGGGTTGAACAAGAAAATTGGCAAGCAATTACTGATTCTTGTATCCAGGCTTTAAAATAGAAAGGATTTCATAAATGAATTATTTAGCCCCAACAATACTGCCAGGCGTAATCGTTGGCGATGAAGTAAGTGCTGTGTATGAACATGCGCGTACTAATCAATATGCGTTGCCAGCGGTAAATGTTGTTAGTACAACATCTATAAATGCGACGCTAGAAGCTGCTAAAAAGAAAAACTCGCCCGTTATTATTCAGCTTTCTAATGGTGGAGCTCAATTTTTTTGTGGTAAAAGCTTATCTTTACCAGAGCAACAATCAGCAGTGCTTGGGGCGGTAAGTGCTGCAAGATATGTACATTCAGTGGCAGCACATTATGAAGTAGCAGTGATGCTTCATACTGATCACGCAGCTAAAAAGCTACTACCTTGGATTGATGGTTTGCTTGATGAAGGTGAAAGACACTTTGAACTGACTGGCAAACCACTGTTTAGCTCGCATATGATTGATTTGTCAGAAGAGCCTTTAGAAGAAAATATCGAAATTTGTGAACGTTACTTAACGCGTATGGCAAAAATAGGTATGACGCTTGAAATTGAGCTTGGCTGCACGGGCGGCGAAGAAGACGGTGTTGATAACTCACACCTAGACAGCTCTTCTTTATACACTCAGCCTGAAGATGTTGCATTTGCTTACGAACGTTTAAGTCGTATTAGCCCTAACTTTATAATTGCAGCGTCTTTTGGCAATGTTCACGGTGTATATAAGCCAGGAAACGTTGTTCTTACACCAACTATTTTAAAAGATTCACAAGCTTACGTATCAGAAAAATTCAATCTACCAAGCAACTCAATTAACTTTGTATTTCATGGTGGTAGTGGTTCTGAGTACGATAAAATTGCAGAGTCTTTAACCTATGGTGTAGTTAAAATGAATATTGATACCGATACGCAATGGGCGTGTTGGACAGGTATTTTAGACTACTACAAAGATAACCAAGCATACCTACAAGAGCAAATTGGTAACCCTGATGGGGATGATAAGCCAAACAAAAAATACTATGACCCTCGCGTATGGTTGCGTCATTCAGAGCAAAGTATGGTTGCAAGACTAGAGCAATGCTTTGACGATCTAAATTGTGTAAATAGGTATAGCGCATGAAAAGACTAAATACAGTATTAAAAGAAGACGGTGTAGATACCGATCTTATTTTACTTATTCGCACAATTTTAGCGACCAGTAAAGAAATTGCTTTTCGAGTAAGCCAAGGTGAATTAGCCGGTGTTTTAGGTTCAACATTGAATGAAAACATCCAAGGTGAAGTTCAAAAAAAGCTAGATGTAATTGCAAACCAACTACTTAAAGACATACTACTTGACGACAGCAGCGTTCGATCAGTTGCATCAGAGGAAGAAGATCATGCGGTAGGTGGCCATCCTGAAGGTAAGTTTATTGTTGCTTTTGACCCACTAGATGGCTCTTCTAATATTGATGTTAATGGGCAAATAGGCACTATATTTACTATTTACTTAGCCCGTGATGATGTTTCCTTCGACAGCGACGAGCAATTTAGTCAGCCTGGTGTAAATCAAGTATGTGCAGGCTATGTGTTATACGGCCCTTCATCATTACTTGTAATGAGTACTGGCGGTCCAACGCGTTGTTATACATTAGACTCAACGCATGGCGGTTATCTACTGACAAATAAGCAGTTAAGTGTGCCAGAGCAGAGTCGTGAATTTGCCGTTAATATGGCTAACTACCGTTATTGGGACGAACCGACACAAGTGTATTTTGATAAATTGCTTTACACCTGTGAAAGCTTTGAAAAAAGCTCAATGCGTTGGAATGCAGCGATGGTAGGCGACGTTCATCGTATATTATGCCGAGGCGGGTTATTTTTGTATCCGCAAGATAAACGCAGTGGTAACAATAACGGAAAAATAAGACTGCTTTATGAAGCAAACCCGTTAGCGCTTTTAGTTGAAAACGCAGGTGGTAAAGCAACCTCTAGAGGAACGCGTATTTTAGATATTGCGCCAACTAGCTTGCATCAACGTGTGCCTGTTGCTTTGGGCTCAAATGAGCCTGTAGAGTTTTATAATAACGCTATTTTATAAACCAGTACTTAATAAAAAGGGGCAAGAAAATAGCCCCTTTTTACCCTTATTTTTCATTCTCTCTGTAAATAATCCTTTTTATACAAACTCACTTCATTTCTTAATTTTCTTATAGTCTTCAAATAAGAATACTTCATATATATTAAATAAATCTGATTTACTTAACCCCATGTAAAACCAATTTTTTACTCTAAGGTTATGTATTTTCGCAGTAATTGTGCATGATTGAATTCAATTTTTGACCTGCGATAACAGTGCAGGGTTAACTTTATGTTTATTTGTTGTTATTTAATTGGGTGGATATAGTGGAAAAAGTTATTTTATTATGGTTATATTACCAAGTTGGTTAACAATTTATTTGCAATTTAAATGAATTTGGTAATAAACGCATGATTTATTTGGTAACACACACAATAGATAACCAAATATTAAAACCATAAATTTGGAGAATAGAGCCACCATGAAATTAAAACATTTTGCGCTATGCGCTATTGCAGCTGCAATAGTTGGTTGTGACACAAACTCAAACAACAATGACAACAACTTGGGCTCTATTGCTCTTAGTGGAACTGTTACAAGCGGACAAACATTAACAGCTGAAGTTAGTGACCCTGATGGTATCTCAGGTGACGTGACTTACTATTGGTATGCAGATGGTGAGGCAATTACAGGTGCAAATAGCGCTTCGTTTATACTGACTGACGATCAGATAGGGTTACCAATTACAGTTCAAGGGCTTTATACCGATGATGGCGGTATCAATGAATCGCATATTACAGATCCAACCGCAGATGTTGCCGCAATCGCATTCCCTGCAAGTTTAACTATTACGGGCGACGCTCTAGTTGGTTCGCAACTAACAGCCAATGTAGCTGACGAAAATGGCTTTGATGGCGATACAGTAACTTATAAATGGTTTGCTGATGACATAGAGATTGCAGATGAAGCACTTTCAACGCTTACGTTAACAGACGCACAGTTTGGTACAGTTATAACAGTTAGTGCATCTTTTGAAGATAGCCGTGGGTTTAACGAGTCTGTGACTTCAACGGGTACAGAGGTTGTAGCACGAACAAACTCAGAAGGCGAAGTTACAATTAGTGGCACGCCAACCGTTGGTAATATATTAACCGCAGAAGTTGCTGATACCGACGGGGCAACAGGAGATATTACTTACCAATGGCTTGCTGATGCACAAGAGATAGATGGCGCAACACAAAGCACCTTTACAGTTGATGCATCACTTTTAGGTCAAAAGATAAGTGTTCAAGTTGCTTACACAGATGATAATGGATTTATCGAGGATAATACATCAGAGGAAACAATTGCTGTTTCTGCTGTTGCGGTTGACGAAGCCGGTAGCGTCGCCATTATGGGCGTAGCGCCTTATTTGACAAGTGGCGAGTTAACCGCTGAGATAACTGATAACAACGGTGTTGAAGAGGCAAACGTTACTTATACTTGGTCTGCTGATGGCGTTGAAGTAGCCGACAGTAATAGTAAAACATTTACACCTTCTGCTTACGCTGGCTCAATAATGTCGGTAAAAGCTACGTATACAGATAACGATGGTTTTGCGAGTGAGGTTACAAACTCACTTGATACATTAGTTTACACACAATTAGTTAGTAACCCTGAAGCACTCCTTGGTGCTTTAAGCGGCGGTTTAGCTGATGGTGATGTTATTGGCTTAAACACCGGTGTTTATGCTGATATGGACGCAATTTTATTAACCAGTGCAGTAACGCTTCGCGCTGTAGAAGGTCAAACTCCTGTACTTAGCGGTGAAGTATGTGTGCATGTAGCTGCTGGAGTAGATGGCGCTGGATTAACAGGGCTTACCTTTAAGAATATAGATACTAAAGCGGGTGCATTTTGTGAAGCCGAAGAAGGTGCTGTTATTTACTCAGAAGGCGATAACTTTACTTTTTCGCAAAACACGATGGATGGAGAAGAAGCTACACTCAATAACTCTGAATACCATTGGCTGATGATAAAAGGTCAAAGCGCGTTGGTTGAGCGAAATACATTCTCTAATCGAAATGTAGCAGAAAAAGGGTCTGTGATAAAAATATCATCATCAAGCTCTGATCACGTTATTCAATATAATTTATTTAGCGACAGTGATAATCCAAACTTTGGTCAATCAAGTTTATATTTAATCAATGCAGGTAGCACAACGGGTAGCGGTGCAGCTGATAACGCAAACTTTACTATTCAGTATAACCGCGTAGAAAACTTTGTAACAGGTCGTCGTTTAATGCGTGTACAAACTTCTGGTGCAACCATCAAAGGCAATACAATCGTGAATCCTAATGGTGGTATTTCACTAGAAGATGGTGGATTTAATAGTGTTACAGACAACATTATTATTCGAACTACCGATATTGCAAGCTCAAGCGATAGACCTGCAGGCGTGATGATTACACCACTTGGTCACACCGTGAGTAACAACTACATTGCAGGTATTCGTTCTGGTAATAAAGAAGCGGGCGGTATTGTATTTACGGCAAATCCATTTTCGCAAGCTGACGATGGGGTTCCTAAAGCGGGTAATCAGGCTGTGCTTGATGCGGCTGGCGACTTTACACTAAATGTAACAAATAATACGATTTTGAACTCACAACAGCCAATTGTATTTAGCACAGAAGTACATGACAACTCAGGTGTTGGTGATTGTGATGAGCTAACGGTCGTCAATAATCCAACCCTATACGGCCTAACCAAAAATGCGTTTGTTATCAACTTTAATGGAAATTTAATTGCAAACGGTTTAGGCGATCAAACAGACGAAGATACAATAAACAGCAGTGCTACAACTCAAGGCTTATTTTACCCAAATACACTTGAAAGTGACCATGCTTTTGAATATGACTGTGACTTAATTAATCATGATAGTTCGGTGCTAAGTAACAACTTTGGTTATATGGATAGTCGAGTATCAGGCGATGCAAGCGGTGACTGGGTTGAAATTAGAAAACTAAATGGTAATGGCGCATTCGATACTGATGGTGCAATTGACCAAGACCCAGCAACTAATGGCAAAGAAGTACTTGAGTACGTTACAGCAACAAGTACGTTATTAGAAACTGACCCTGCAGGCCTTCAGGCAGAGGCAGGTGCTAAAGGTCTTCATTATATTCAATCATCTGAAGTCGGTGTTGGATCTATATGGGAAATACAAAACGATTAAATAACCAACTAATCAGTTAACTTTTAAAAGCCCCAAATTTGGGGCTTTTTTATTATTCACTAATAATCACCACACTTTTCTCAACCTACATTACCCATTTATAAACTAGTTTAGAGCGGTTTATATTCTAGTAAAAAACCTGCCTGACCTACTGGTAATGCCGCTAAGTTAAAATTGGTATACCTTATGGTAATATTAAAACGTCAAATTGGTTGATCATCGTGCTGCGTTTAAGTATATTAACGTCAAAGGTCACATAAAATATACATAAGCATAACAAGCTAACACACTAAAATCACACAACAACAACCAGCGGAGAATTCAAATGTCGTTGAAGTCACGAGATAACAATAATTCTACAACAGGGCAGTTTGCAATGCGCCCAGTTGCAAAATGGGTAAGAACAGCGGTCATCGCAGGTATGGCAAGTTCTTGCGTATTTACAGCAAGCGCACAGGAAGATCAGGGAAAAGCGACAGAAGTTGAAGAAGACGTTGAAATAATTAGTGTTACAGGTACACGTAGAACGATTCAAGACCAAATAGCAATTAAACGTGAAGCAACAACGGTAGTTGATGGCCTGTCATCTGAAGATATTGGTGATTTACCAGCACTGTCAATCGGTGAAGCACTAGAATCAATTACAGGTGCTGCATCTCACCGTGAAAACGGTGGTGCAACAGAAATCACTATTCGTGGTCTTGGTCCATTTTTAAGTGCAACGCATATCAATGGTCGTGAAGCGACTAATGGTAGTGGTGACCGCTCAGTTAACTTTTCGCAGTTTCCGTCTGAACTTGTAAAAAAAGTAGCAATTTATAAAACGCAAGATGCGTCAATGATTGAAGGTGGTGTTGCAGGTGTTATTGCACTTGAAACTATAACTCCACTTGATTTTGGCAAGCAACGTGTATCAGCTGAAGTTAAATTAAACTACAACCCTGATGAAGGTAATGTAGATAACTCACTGCAAAGTGACGCGGGTTACCGTGGCACGTTTAGTTATGTAGACCAGTTTGAATTTGATAACGGCCAAGCCGTTGGTGTGTCTTTTGGTGTACAGCGCCAAGATATCAGCCAACCAGAAGCTGAATACAGAAGCTCTAGCCCATCAGGTTCTTCATTATGGGCGTGTTTAAACGATCCTAATAATACCAATGAAGGTTTTTATCGTAGCAGCGCAGGCGACTGTGAAGACCAAGTTAGTGGCAGTAGCAACCAAGGTTACGATACAGAAATTGATCCTGAAACAGGTAAAGCAGTAAGTGATGGTACTCCTTACGCTTGGACTGGCAGTAGCCGTAGTTACCGCCAAAACGAGACATCAGATGAACGTGATGCAATGTTTTTTGCACTGCAATACCAACCGTCAGCTGATTGGGATGTTAACTTTGATGCACAGATTTCAGATAGAACACAACAAGAAGCACGCCACGATTTAATCTTTTTACAAAAACGTGCAACACCAGGCGTAACAGGTCCAACACTTGTTACTAATGATGTAGGCGGTATTTTGCACTGGGAAGGTGAAGAGCGCATTGAATCAGCGGGTGAGCAATTTTCTCGTGAAGAAAACTACCAAGGTTACGGCATAAATATAGAACATACAGTTACCGATAGATTAACTGTTGACTTAGATTTAGCGTATTCAAAAACTGAACGTGAAGAACTTCAAATATCTAACCGTGGTAGAACATCAGGTCGTAATTTCTTTTCTTGGGATATGGGCGATGAGATCCCTCATTTCACACTGACAGACTTTGACGTAACAGATATTTCAAACTTTACAGATAGCCTAAGAACACGACTTGACCGTGAAAATGTTCGTGAAAATGAAGTTATCTCAGCGCGACTAGATTTTGACTATACCTTAGATGGCAATGTTTTCACCAGTATTCAAGGTGGTATTAGAACATCTGAAATGACCTTCCTACAGTATGGTGGTAGCCAAGGTAACGGTTCAAGAAATGAATTTACACTAGACTCTGGTACTGAAGCGCTTGACGTATTACAAGGTTGTCAAATCGATTTCCCTGAATCAGGCTTTTTATCAAGTGTATCTGATGGCGATATCGTAACAAATGTTGATAGTGACGGTAACGTTGTAGATAGCGGTACAGGTTCATCATGGGCTACATACGACAACGTATGTTTCTCACAAGCTGTAGCGGGTTCTAACGCTGATGGTGTGTTTGCTTACCCAGAAGTTGAATATGAAAATGCAGGTACAATTGATGTAACAGAAAAAACAACATCAGTGTACTTAATGGCGAATTACGATACTGAAATGTTTGGTAAATTCATTCGCGGTAACTTTGGTCTTCGTATTGTAGACACAGAAGTAACTTCGATTGGCTTTAGAAATAGCTTTGACGTAGTAACAAGCGACACTGGTGTACTTTCTCTGGTTGAATCTGATAATGGTTCATTGGATAAAATAAAAAGCGGTGGTGATTACACGAAGTATTTACCAAGTTTTAACCTAGTTATTGACTACAGTGAAGATATTTTATTCCGTGCAGGTATATACCGTGGTATGTCACGCGCAGATCCATCTGATTTAGGTTACAGCCGTACATTCCAAGAAGATACAGAAGGTACAGCAACATCAATTAGCGATTTATTAGTGGGTGTAAATGGCTCTGGTAACCCAGACACTCAACCGCTTATGTCGTGGAACTACGATGCTGCGTTTGAATGGTACCCTAACGAAGATTCAATCTTAGCGTTAAGCTTATACTACAAACAGTTCAACGGTGGTTTTCAACAACAAACAGTAATTGAAGATTTTACTGTTGCCGGTGAAACTGTTTCATTACCAATTACTAACTCTGTTACATCAGATGAAGACAGTGAAATATTAGGTCTTGAAGCTTCATTTTCTTACCGCTGGGATAATGGCATCGGTATGAAATTTGGTTACAACTATGCAGACACTGATTTTGAGTTCCAAGATAGCTTATACGGCGATACGTTTGAGACTGACGTAGATGGTAATACTACACAGTTAACTGACGGTATTATTGAGTCGGCTTCAGTACCTGGTTTCTCAAAGCATGTATTTAGCAGCCAGCTGTACTACCAAATTGGTGGATTTGATACTGCTGTTATTTACAAATATCGTAGTGAGTATTTCCAACCATATACTACAAATGGTACTCGACTTCGTTATGTTGATGGCGTAGGTGTATGGGAAATGCGCGCATCATACAAAATTGATGAGCACTTTAGAGTTAAAGCAGAAGCAATTAACTTGTTCAGTGCACCTAAATCACAAGACTTCTTTGTTGAAGGTAACTTAGGTGAAGTGAATGACTACGGCCCACGTTTATTCTTAGGTTTAAGTTACAAGCTGTAATAATAGTTAAACATTAAATCACATTAAAAAGGCGGTTTTACCGCCTTTTTTGATCCTCAAATTCTTCAATTTTATATTTTCGATAACACTAACAAACAGTACTTAAAAAAACTCACTCCTAAATTACGCTACTTAACTAAAAAACAATTAAATTGGTTAACCAATAATGCTGCTTATTAAGCACGCCCAACATCATCGGTTTCTCCTGCCTAAATTATTTCATTTTTAAAACGATAACTATTCTAACCTTTGTTATTGACAGGCCTATTTCTAATAGAATTTAAAAATCATAAATAACATCAACTTAAAATGTAAGTTTTGCTTTTAACTTGAAATTCAGTTAGGTTTTTCTATTTTGGTAATAACATATTGCATAATATTTGATCTAAATTCATTACCAAAAGGTTGACCTTTGTAGATGCGGGTGTAAATATAAAGTTAAGGGTTTGTAATAATTAAGGGCTTTTAATAAAAAAAATAAAGTAGCTGGTTAAACATAGCATTTCACACACACAGGAAAAAAACTATGAGTCACAAGTTATCTAAAATTACACTGGCAGTTATATCGGCAACCGCACTTGGTATGTCTTTGTCTACACAGGCGCAAGAAGCTCCAAAAAAAGCTGCAGACGATCTTGAGGTTATCGAGGTTTCAGGTATTAGACAATCGCTTACAAATGCGCTTGCACAAAAGCGTTCAGCAGATAGCCTTGTTGAAATTATCGAGGCTGTAGATATTGGTAAGCTACCAGATCAAAACCTCGCAGAAGTACTTGAAAACGTAACAGGGATTCAAATTACTCGTGAAGCAGGGGTAGGTACGGGTGTTCAAATTCGTGGTACCAATGCTAATCGTACAGAAGTGAACGGCGTATCAACAGTTGGCTCAGGGTCTGGACGAAGTGGCATTAGTTTTGAGGATGTATCAGCTGCAATCATCTCTGGTGTAGAAGTAATTAAGTCACCTGAAGCAAAAACAATCGAAGGCTCTGTGGGCGCAACAATAAACCTTAAAACAATTCGCCCGTTACAGTTAAATGAAACTCTAGGCTCAATTAGAGTTCAAGGTGAAGATAGTAGCTTATCAACAGATGGCGTTACCCCTAGGGTATCAGGTGCTTGGGGTGATAACTGGGAGCTTGATTCGGGCGGTAAGTTTGGTGTTGTATTTAGTGGTAGTTACAGTGAGCAAGACGTAACCGCATTTCGTCCTCGCGCAGATAGAGATAATTCGGTAGCCGCTGATAGCGGTGCTGCAAGTGCACAATCGTTTGATTTTCTACCAGTACAATTCTTAATTCAAGATTACGATAATTACGAATACGAGACAAAAAACTTCGCAGGTACATTTGAATATGCACCAAACGATAATATGAAATTCTTTTTTGATGCAGTTGTTAACGATCAAGAGCGCCGCCAAGAAAGCTCAAGAGTACAAGCATCTGGCCTAAGTGATCTTAGAAATGTATCAATACCGAGTGAATTTGAAACAGTTAATTTTGGTTCACTGGACGGGCAAAACCTAGGCAGCATACAAGCGGCCGTAAGAGGCGTAATTCCGGTTGAAGACGGTGGTGGCGATCCTAACTTGCGTTTTTCAAGCGATACTAATTCACGCATCACAAAGAGCAAAATATTTAGAATAGGGGGCGAATGGCAAGGCGATAGATTATTTGCAAGTGTTGAAGCCTCAACCTCTCGTTCTGATTCAACTACACCAAGCTTTAATACAACGCTTAATTTTATAAATCCAAATGTTGCTACTAATTCGTCAAATGAAAATGGGACTCCTTTTGAGTATGATCTTACAGGTGATGCACTTACGTTTGGGATTGCAACGGGGGAGGCAAACGCGCCAACAATGGCTCAATTACTCGACCCTGCAAATGTTGTTCTACGTGACGTAAACCAAGGGCAAGATGAGTCAGAAAATACAGAAGATGCGTTTCGTACAGATTTTACATATTACTTAGATGATGTAATAACGTCAGTCGATTTTGGTTACCGCTTCAGTAAAACGAGTAGTGTGTCGGATCAAGTTCGCTCTAACGTTGGTTTAAGAAATATGGCTGATAGCCCAACGGGTGATTTATTTGCACAATTATTAACAGCGGGCCCAGATAACTTTAACGATGGTGATGGGCGAGCACTCTATATTCGTGATTTCTTACTTATAAACCCAGAGCTTGCATCCTCTGATCCACAAGCTGTATTAGCAGCACTTAACCAAGCGATTGAAGCTAATAATGCAATAACGGGTTCTGATCGTGGACCAATAAGTTCACCAACGTCTCAAGTAAATGCATTTTTTGATATTGAAGAAGAAACGCATGCCTTATATGCACAAGCAAATTTTGAGTATGGCATGTTTCGCGGTAACTTTGGCCTACGTTATTTAGAGACTGAAGTTACATCGCTAGGTAACTCTGTTACTCAAGATGGAAGTGGCAACGAACTGGTTACTCAGCTAACGTCAAAAGGTGATTACGATTTCTTTTTACCTCGATTCAATTTAGCCGCGAATGTAAGTGAAGATGTGATTGTTCGTTTAGGTTGGTCAAAAGATATTAGACGCCCAGATTTTGATGACCTATCTACATCTGTTACGTTTGGCACCAGCCCTAATAGTGCCGTTTCAATTGGTAATTCAGGCTTAGCGCCAGAAGAAGTAACCTCTTTCGATATATCCACAGATTGGTATTTTGCACCCGCTGCTTTGTTAAGTGTGGGGTACTTTCATAAAACACGTAGCGATTTGCACGTTACACAGCAAGTTGACCCATTTGAAGACCCAAGCACAGGCTTTCGCGATACAAATGGTCCAGAGTGTGAAGGCGGCGGCATATTTAATCCAATTGCAGACATAAACGTGTTTGGCCCAGATGCTGGCGTAGGGTTATGTGTTCCTACGCAAACTACTATTAATGATTCTGGTGAAACAACACAGCAAGGTATTGAGCTTGCAGCTCAATACGACTTATCAAGTTTTGAAAAAGAGCTAGGTTGGGCATCAGGTTTTGGTGTGGTTGCTAACTATACCTATCAAGAATTTTCTGGTGGTGAATCATTTGACACTGCAACGAGTCGTGCAAATGCTGTTTTTGCATTAACAACCGGTAACCCGGATGCAGACATAAGTGCTAAGCAATCACTCATTGATCTGTCAGAAAATGCATATAATATTACATTTTACTATGAGAAATACGGTCTATCTGCTCGAGCGCGTTACACGTGGCGCGAAGGGTACCGTTCAACTGACTTTGGTAGCACTTCAAGCTTCCCATGGGGTTTCCCTGTTGTACAAGAAGACAGAGGGCAGCTTAATGCCAGCATAAGTTATGATGTGAACGATCAGCTAAATATCGGTATTGAAGCCGTTAACTTAACTGAATCAGAAGTTAGCCAGTCTTGTGTTAACGAAGGTGCTTTACTTTGTTTCCAAGGTATTACAGACCGCCGTATTACATTTGGCGCTAGCTATAGATTTTAAAAGTTATAGTTAAATCGAGTCTATAAGTGTGTGTATTTAAAGACGCTAAAAGCAAGCCACCTGGCTTGCTTTTTTTTTACTTAAAATTAGTTAACATTTATAAAAATGATTTATTCCACTTTGTATTTTACTTTTAAATACTGTTACTGCGGCAATGTCTTGCGGCACTGCCACCAGTAATTATACCAACCTGCATAAATCTTTGATCAATTTAACGAATTAAATTGCACTATAACGTCGTTAAAAATTTTTTATTTAGAACAACTAGATACAAAAATTTTTGCCTAGTTCTAGCGTAATTTTCTTAACGTTAAATAGACCCCGTATATAAGCAGATTGGTATTATTATCGAGATAGTATTAAACCAATACCTTTATTTTTTAACCTTACCCTTAAGAACATAAATTTCACCATCGAAACTGCCTTGAATCGTCAGTCCTTGGCTTGCCAACTCTTGTAAATATTCGATATGGTCATTAGTGATATGCTGGCCTGGGACTAAAAGCGGAATGCCCGGTGGATATGGAGTAACTAAACCTGCACAAATGCGGTTGTTGCTTTTACTGATAGGCACAGATTCGCGGTCGCCATAAAAAGCATCGCTTGGAATACACGCCAAGTCTATAGCTGGTAAGTTTTCGGGTAAGCGAGCTCTACGCGTCGATTTCGATAGTTTTACCTTACCGCTGTCTAGCTTTTTCAACGCATTGTACAAACGAATTATTTTTGAGCGCGTGCCGCCAAGCGTCAGTAAAACCAAAATGGTGCTGTGTGTGTATTTTTCTATCTCTAGCCCAATTTCATCCAGTAGATATTTATGAATATCTTTTAATGAGTAAGGTAGCTCACTAATATCAATAAGGATCTTTAATGGATCGTGACCCATATTATCACCACTAAAATGCGGGAATATTTCCATAAAGTCTTGCTTAGCTAATACTTTAATTTGCTTAAGCGAGGCCATCTGTTGTTTAAACTCCTCAACATGATTTAGCAGCGCATTGAGCAGCTTATAGCCTTCCATCTCTAATTGCTTTTGGCACACGTCAAGCGATGCAATAAGCTGATATTTTGGCGATGTACTCGCGTAGATACTATAAATCTCTCGAAAGAAATCAGCATCAAAATCGGGATCGTTAATATGAATATAAGACGCCTGAGAAAACGCCGATACTACTTTATGCGCCGAATGCGTAATGTAGTCAGCCCCAGCATGTATTGCAGAATAATGACGAAAGCTAGGATGAAACAAAGAGTATGCAAACCAGGCTTCATCTATAAACACCTTAATACCATATTGATGAGCATAATCGACTACTTGTTTCAGGTCGCTAAGTAGGCCATCGTAAGTACAACCGGTAAGCACTAGTAATTTAGCATCAGTATTGTTTTCAATTGCTAATTTGATGTCGGCCAACGACGGTGGCGCGAAAATGCCATATTTTGGATTTAAGATACTCGCCAAATAAATGGGGTAACTGGCAGATTGCAAGATGCCATAGTGTACAGACTTATGGCAATTACGGTCGACAATTACTTTATCTCCCTTGCGCAGGAGTGTCTGCAAGATGATTTTATTTGAGGTAGATGAACCATTTGTAACAAAGTAGGTGTGTTTAACCTCAAACGTCGCCGCGGCTGATTCTTGAGCGCGACCAATGGTATTGGTGCTGTCTGACAATGAACCTAGCGAGTCTACCGAAACCGACAGGTCGCCAACAAATACATTGCGGCCGTAAAACTGATAAAAATCTTTGATGTAAGGTGAGTTTCTAAAGCTAGAACCCCCACTATGACCCGGTGTATGCCAAGAGTCGTTTGCTTCACCAACGTAACGACGATACGCCGTCCAAAATGGCGTTTCAGAGCGGTCGTCAAAATCGTTGATCATATAACCTAAAATCGCTTCTGGGTCAGAAATCACCTCATCTTTAAAAAAGAATGATTCGATTTCTTCTGATTCGTTTACGATCTCCAGCCCTTTAGTGTCGTCGCCAATAACATAAACCGGTAACTCAAGACGAATTGCCTTTAAATCCTCGATAAAGCGACTATACATTCGCTCACCCACTTTGTTGTGCATATCCCAGCTTAGAACTACGGCTTGAATATCACCATCTTCCTCTACATGTTCCAACGCGCGTTTAAGCTCAAGGCATTCAATAATATCGATATGAATATCGTCTCGCTCAAAGTTAGGAATGGTCTTTGACAGATTAGTTGAAAGCCCTTGTAAGGTGGCTGGGTCTTGTTCAATTATCAAGATACGAAGTAGAGGTAGCATAGAGGGTTTCGCAATATAATTTTATAATGCTCACTAGCATAACCAAAGGAGTGAGCGTTGTGAAATTAATACTTTGATAATGTTCTAATAATTGTTCTATTTCACTAACATGCCCTCACGTATAAAAATGTTTTATCTAGATGGATTGATAGGCGCGGCTTTATGTCGCGCTTTTGGGGCTTGTGCTTTATTGCGCGAGGTAAACTCGCGACTACAGGGTTGGCGTTGTATTTGTAGGCGCGGTTTTATGCCGCGCTTTTGGAACTAATCAGTTTTTTCTTTAAACTCACACAAGTCTTCAATAATACAACTACCGCACTTTGGTTTACGTGCGACTCAGGTTTAGCGCCCGTGTAGTATTAGCCAATGATGCACGTCTACTTTAAATTCAGCAGGAACTACTTTTTCAAGCTTTTGTTCTACGGCAACAACATCTTTACCCATAGCAAGCTTAGTACGATTAGAAACACGAAATATATGTGTGTCTACTGCTATTACAGGCCAACCGAAGTATAAGGAAGGTAGATGTTTCGGTTGGCGCCAACAATAGCTGTTCGTCTTCAAACTATGATTATAATTTAAAGCAAAATAATGGACATCGAATCCAGCTCATAATTGTATAATAGCATGTTAACGTCTCAACCCAAATTTCTAACCGTTAATTTTACAAGAATGACACTATTTTGAGTCATTATTAAGGTTGCGCGCTTTAAGCACCACTTGCCGGACCATCGCTTATTACTGCAGCATCACACCTATAACTTTAAGGCCTAGCTCCGCCTTATTTCGATATTCCATCCCTGTGTTATTCAACATTACTATTGTGATTTGTTCCTCGGGTAGTTTGATTAACATAGAGCTGTTACCCTCCAATTCTCCATCGGCCACTAAAAGCTTTAAACTTTTTTTGTTTGATAATGCAATCGTTTGAACATTCCAACTCGCTTGAGTGTTGGGGTTAAATAAAAATGCCTTGTTGCTCTCGCTGAGTAAACTATTACCGTCGAGCGCCTGTGCCCAAAGTGCGAGGTCTTCGGTAGTTGAGTACATTGAACCACTGGCTATAAACAGTGCTAGATTTACATTTCCTCCTGAGCAGAATTCACCTTCAATATTAGGGCAAAACGAGTACTTACCTCTAATGCTTTTGTAAGAGCTAGCAAGACCTGCAACTAGCTGGCCCGGACGGTATACATCGGTGTTTTTCATATTCAGCGGTTTAAAGATTTTTTCTTGCAGAACCTGACCAAACTTTTTACCTGTAACTTGTTCAATTATCGCACCAAGGAGATAGTAGTTAGCGCTTGAGTATTGCCTTTTCAAGCCAGCTTTAAACGCAACTGGCATATCCGCAATCATAGATATAAAAAACTCTTTTGTATGAAGTGAAACGGATTTTCCATTAACCCAGCCAGGTATGTTAAAAAACCTCGGTATTCCACTCCTATGTGTCATTAAATGAAGCAGGGTCACTTCATTTCCATAATTGGCAGGAAAATCTGGTAAGTAGCGTTTTAACGGTTCGTTAATGTCTAATTGACCGTCCTCTACCAGCTTCATAATGACAACTTCCGTAAAGGTTTTTGACAAAGACGCGATACGAAATTTAGTGTTTGCGGAGTTTGCAATTTGCCACTCCTTAACTGCCATACCGTAACCTTGATGAAACACTGGGTTGCCATTTTTAGTGACCATTGCTGTGCCACTAAAACCATGATCAACAAATATTTGATGTAATTGTTGATGTTGTTTAATACCAATTTCTTCGGCTTTAATTAGCCCTGACATAAAAGAGACTATAATTAATATAAAAGCGAGCTGTGTAAGAATCATGTTTTCCTCCTGTTTGCCGTGATATTAGAAAACTAAAGCCACTAAATCGTCCTTAAACGCGTTTGAGGTCTCAAATTTTCAAAGTTTTTGTTGCATAGCAAATAAATGGAATGGAAAATCCCAAGGCTTACGCAAATGGAAAGAGCTTATACATGAGGCTTAATTAGAAATGAATCTATTACTTGTAAATTTGAATACGGTTGTTGCCGTGCTGTGCGTGCTTATGGCATTGCATTTATTTCTTCAAAAGTCTTCCAATCTATTAGCAGTCCGCTTACTAGGTGCTTGCTTTATGGTCTTGGGGATACATGCATTATTATTGGGTTTCAACTTAACATATAGCTCAAATGTGCTCATCGCAGCATTGCAACCGACAATGCCAGTATTGTTTGGTCCATTAGCGTATTTGATGTTTCAAAGTGCGTTTCAAATCAACTGGCGATTAAAGCGTAGTAGCTTGCTTCATCTTGTTCCTGCGGCTCTGGTTTTGGTGTTAATGCTAAGCGAACAAGGAAGGTCTGTTGCAGATTTTTCGATACTGCTATCGTTGATGGGTTATGCATTACTGCTATCGCATTTAAGTTGGTGTAAAAAAGCGACATTCCAGACTGAGCCAGAAAATACGGAAAGTGTAACTCAAGGATTTAACAAAACAATATATCTTTGGCTTTTGATCTTTACCGCATATTCTTGGTTGGTTTTAATTTTCGACGTGCTCATAGTCTTGGAAATAATTACTGGTAAAACAACCTTTCAGTCAATTGCGCTGATGATGACCATCTTATTCAAGGTGATCATCATAAGTTTTGCGATATTTTTAGCCCTGCAAAAATCGCCACTATTTGATTGGTTGTATACATCCTTCAGTACTTCAATTGGAAAAAATATCGAATCTAAAAACCTTCAAGTTTTTCAAACTATTATATGTGCTTTTGAACAGTTAATTGAAGATGCGACCATCTACACCAAGGAAGTGGTTTCCTTAAAGGCAATGGCTGATAAGCTTGGTGTCTCGGATCGGCTTTTCTCAAACGCCATTAATCATCATTATGGAGAGAGTTACACTAAGCGTATAAATCGTTTGCGAGTGAACTTTGCGAGGAGGTTATTGGTAGAGCAACCGCAACTTTCGATTATGGCAGTTATGTTTGACTCTGGATTTCAAACCAAGTCCAGTTTTAACAAAGAGTTCAAAGCGCTTACCAGCCTATCGCCGTCTGAGTACCGAGAAAAACAAATTAAAGAAAGGCAATGACTGGATTTTTTTACCATCCGCTTTGTAGAATTGAGCCATTGGACTAAATGACAGTGACCAACTCTTGATCGCTTAAACCGTCTCAATCCTATTCTGTTTTATCCTTAAACTCACACAAGTCTTCAATAATACAGCTGCCACACTTAGGTTTACGCGCTACGCAGGTGTAACGCCCGTGCAGTATTAGCCAATGATGCACGTCTACTTTAAATTCAGCAGGGACTACTTTTTCAAGCTTTTGTTCTACGGCAACAACATCTTTTCCCATAGCAAGCTTAGTACGATTAGAAACACGAAATATGTGTGTGTCTACTGCTATTACAGGCCAGCCAAAGGCGGTATTGAGTACAACATTAGCGGTTTTACGGCCAACGCCTGGAAGGGCTTCTAGTGCTTCACGATTTTCTGGCACGATGCTGTTATGTTCATCTACCAAAATTTGGCACATTTTATAAACGTTGGCAGCTTTAGAATTAAATAAGCCGATGGTTTTTATATAATCACGCAGTGTATCGTGGCCTATATCTAAAATGGCTTGGGGTGTATTAGCAACAGGGAACAACTTTCGAGTGGCTTTATTAACACCTACATCGGTTGCTTGCGCTGAAAGAGTTACTGCTACTAGTAACTCAAACGGGCTTGAATATTCAAGTTCTGTTACTGGGTGTGGATTATCGTCGCGCAGGCGCGACAGTATTTGGTGACGTTTTTCTTTATTCATGCAACTTAAAACGTATTAGTGCTAATTGTTGCTCTAATACGCTTTCCCTTTAAGTTAAGCTAGTAACACGTGCTCGAGGACCCTTTTCAGCCTCTGGCGGTGCAATTTGCTTTGATTTTATTTGTGCGTCAATTACGTTTTTTGCAGCAATAAGCAGCCCAAGCCCTAAAAAGGCACCCGGTGGTAAAATGGCGAGTAAAAATTGGTTATCAAAGTTAAATACTTCTATGCGCAAGCTCTGTGCCCATGGGCCAAGTAATAAGTCGGCGCCGTCAAACAGCGTACCTTGGCCAATTAACTCACGCATTGCGCCTAAAACAACAAGCACAATCATAAAGCCTAAACCCATCATTAGGCCGTCAAATGCTGATAAATGAACGGGGTTTTTAGAGGCGTATGCCTCGGCGCGGCCAATAATGGCGCAGTTAGTTACAATCAACGGGATAAAAATTCCCAATGATTGATATAAACCAAAGGTATAAGCGTTCATAAGTAATTGAACTATAGTTACAAAGCCCGCGATGATCATGACAAATACAGGTATACGAATATCTTTTGGCACCCAGTTACGCACAATTGATACGGTAACATTGGAGCCTATTAGTACCAGTAAAGTTGCTAAGCCTAAACCAAGGGCATTTGTTACAGTTGAGGTAACGGCAAGCAGTGGGCATAAACCTAAAAGCTGTACAAGGGCAGGGTTATTTACCCACACACCTTCTTTGTATAATGTTTTTAACTCACTCATTTAGTTACCTCTAAACATTCGGCATTAGGTGCTGCAAAAATATCATCAAAATTAGTTTGTGCGAACAATACGGCATTTTTAACAGAGCCCACAACAGCACGGGGCGTTATGGTTGCACCTGTAAATTGATCAAACTGGCCGCCATCTTTTTTTACAGCCCAACGAGCGTCATCTTCACCTTCAACCGTTAAGTTTTTAAATGCGGTGATCCAAAGTGATTTTTTAACTTCTACTTTGTCGCCTAAACCAGGAGTTTCTTCGTGTTTAGTAGTGCGTACACCCGCTATGGTGCCATCACTTAAAACGGCGGTTAATAGATTTATATCGCCACTGTAGCCGTTTGGCGTAACATGCCTAATGACAACAGCGACTGGTTTATTGTTTTTACGAGCACGGTAAATTACTTGTTCTGCGTGTGGACCTAGTTTTTCGTCAGTAATAATTACGCAATCTTGTGATAGTTGATTGTCGTATGATTGTGGGTCGAGCACTTCTTGTAGCTGCGCAGTAAGTTGTAGTTGTTCTTGCTCTGCAATTTTATCAGCAGTAAGTGCATTGATAGAGGCAACTAAGCCCGTTGTTGCTAACGCAAACGCAGTTAAAATAGCACCATTTTTAGCCATTGAGGAAATGATCATTTTACTGCTCCATGGCCATAAGTACGCGGCTGTGTGTAGTAGTCTATTAGCGGCACTGCAATATTAATCAATAATACGCTAAATGCGATGGCATCAGGAAAACCACCAAAAGTACGAATTAAATAAATTAGTAAGCCAATTAGCGCGCCATAAATTAAGCGCCCTTTGTTAGTTGTTGCTGCAGATACCGGATCGGTTGCTATAAAAAAGGCCCCCATCATAGTGGCACCACTTAATAAGTGGAATAGGGTGCCCGGCTCTGTACCAGGTGATGCGATATAACCAATAGCACTACATACAGCTAAACTTGCGATAAAACTGACAGGAATATGCCAGTTAATTATTTTTGCTTTTAATAAGTATAAACCACCCACTAAAAAGCCTAAGTTAACCCACACCCAACCAAGGCCAGCCCATTCGTTAAATAGTGGCTTTTGCATGCTTTCGGTAACGGTTAAACCGTGTGCTATGTCTGTTTTAACAGTATCCAGCGGTGTTGCCATTGTTAGGCCATCAACCCCTGCACGGACTTGATCTAGGCTAAACCCAGAGGCCGTAAAATCGGTGAATATTAGCCTTAGCTGATCTGCAAAGCCTATTGGCGTATTTATTAAATCGGTGACAGGCAACCATGCGGTCATTTGCACTGGGAACGAAACTAAAAGCAGTATATAAGCCGCCATTGCTGGATTGAATAAATTAAACCCAAGGCCGCCATAAAGCTGTTTAACTATAACAATAGAAAATAAACAGCCAATCACGATTATCCACCAAGGGGCAAGTGGAGGGATACTCAATGCCAATAACACGGCAGTAAGCCACGCACTGCCATCACTTAATGCAGGCCAAACAGGGCGCTTTCGTATTAGCATTATTGCAGCTTCAAATACGCTTACAGCAAAAAGCGCGAGCACCAGTTGAATAAGCACACCTGTACCAAAAAAGAAAACTTGAGCAATTAGCCCAGGAATACACGCAGCAATAACGCTAAGCATTAATCGCGTTAACGATTTATGGCTGTGATTATGCGGCGAACTGGCCATGGTTAATTTCATGACTGATTATTTCCTTCTTTTTGTAACTTTTTAGCTTTTGCTCTCGCAATTGCAGCAGCCACGGCGGCTTTTTTCTTATCGTCGGCTGATTTAGGTTTATCTGCGTTAATAAGAACTGATGAGTCATCGGTGTTACTTTCTGCACTCTTAGGTGCTGCGCTATCAACTTGTAGCTCTTGGGGCTGAGTTTGTTCGGTACCTTCAAGTGCTTTAGCCGCTTTTTTAGCTTTAGCACGAGCTATGGCCGCCGCTACCGCTGCCTTTTTATCATCAACGGTGGCAGCGCTTTGTGGCTCTTCACTCACGATTTTCTCGGCTTCTTCTAATGCTTTAGCTGCTTTTTTAGCTTTTGCACGAGCAATGGCCGCCGCTACGGCTGCTTTTTGTCATCAACAGGGGCATCAGTTTGTGGCTCTTCACTCACTGTTTGCTCAGCGCTATCTAATGCTTTAGCCGCTTTTTTAGCTTTAGCACGAGCAATGGCCGCCGCTACCGCTGACTTTTTATCATCAATAGGGGCATCGTTTTGTGGCTCTTCACTTGCTGCTTGTGCTGCCTTTTTAGCTTTAGCGCGAGCAATGGCTGCAGCGACTGCTGATTTTTTATCATCAACGGGTGCAGTCTCGGCTGATTCATCTGTTTGAGATTTTTTGCTCTTTATATTTACGCGCTTGTTCTTTACGTAGTGCGCGCTCTTTTGCTACTTCGCTGTTGTCTGGTTCTAATTCAGCAGATTGATCGCCTAGCTTTTTAGCTTTAGCGCGTGCAATAGCGGCTGCAACAGCTGATTTTTCATCGCCGTTATCTGATTTATTTTTAACGCGGGCTAGTGCCTCTGCTACTTTTTGCTTTTCGTCAGCAGATTTAGCGGCAGGTTTACGTTTATGGCGGTTTTGACGTTCTTCTTGCTCGCGATCTAAACGCTCTTTTCGTGCATCAAAACGCTCTTTTGCTCTGTCGGCTTTAATTTTGTCAGCTTGTTGTTCTTTAATTTCAACTTTGGCTATACGGTAGTACTGTACAAGAGGGATTTCGCTTGGGCACACATATGCACAAGCACCACACTCAATACAGTCAAATAAATTATGCTCTTGTAGTTTGTCGTACTCTTTTGATTTAGCAAACCACTGCAATTGCTGTGGCAGTAAAGAAGCAGGGCAGGCATCGGCACAAGCGCTACAACGTATACAGGCTTTTTCAGGGCCGGGCTCCGCAAGCTCTTTATGATCAGGCGCTAAAATACAGTTAGTTGTTTTAACTATGCCAATACGTACTGTGGGTAGCGTAAAGCCCATCATTGGGCCGCCCATCACAACACTTTGCTGCGGTACAGGCGAGAAACCTTGGCAATCAAGTAAATGCTTTATTTCAGTGCCAAGTAGTGCCCATACATTCCCAGGCTTATGAATAGTGTTACCTGTTACCGTAACTATACGTTCAATGAGTGGTTTACCTTCATAAACGGCTTGTTGTACGGCAAACAAAGTCCCGGTGTTATGCACTAAAATACCAATATCGGCAGGAATACCAATGCTAGGAACTTCACGGTTAGTAAGTAATTTAATTAATTGCTTTTCACCGCCAGATGGATAGATAGTTGGCACCGTTTGAATAATGATTTTTGAGTTATGCTCAGCTGCTTGCTTCATTGCTGCAATAGCTTCAGGCTTGTTATCTTCTATACCCACAATGCACAGTGTTGGGTTTAAAAGCTGCTGCATTATTTCAATGCCTTGGATAACTTCTCTAGCGTGTTCGCGCATTAAAACGTCATCGGCAGTAATATAAGGTTCGCACTCAACAGCATTTACAATCAAAAATTCTATAGGTTGCTTGGTATCTGCTTTTACATAAGTAGGAAAACCAGCACCACCCATACCGCTAATACCGGCTTGGTGAATAATATTTATCAGCTCATCATGACTAAGCTCAGCAGGATTTTTATTTTTATTTAGAGCTACCCATTCGTCTTTGCCGTCTGGTTCAATAATAACACTTAGTTCAGGTAGGGCCGATGGATGTGCTGATGGCATAGGTGCAATATCAGTAACCACACCAGAGCTTGGCGCATGCACAGGTACCGACCAGTTAGCAGCAGGGGCTGTAAGTGGTTGGCCTTTTAAGACGTGTTGGCCTTTTTCTACCAGTAACTTACCGTTTGCGCCTATGTGCTGCTTAAGCGCAACAATGAGTTTGTCGGGCAAAGGTAGGCGAGTGATACTCGCACTATTAGAGAGTGATTTTTGTTGTGGTGGGTGTATGCCGCCAGGAAATGCCCACACGGTGCCTTTTTTTATTTGTTCAAGTAACTTGTCCACTCAAACCTCTAATCTATTTGTGTAACAGGAATAGCATCTAGCTGCCATTTCCAGTTTTGTTTAGTTTCGGCTACAGGTAGCATATCAATGCAATCTACAGGGCAAGGCTCAACACATAAATCACAGCCAGTACATTCATCAATTAACACAGTGTGCATTTGACGAGTTGCGCCTAAAATAGCGTCAACCGGGCAGGCTTGAATACATTTGGTACAGCCAATACATTCATCTTCGCGAATATAAGCCACTGTTTTTATAGGTTCTGCTTGCTCGCCACCGGCAAGTGGTTTTTCATCAACACCCATTAAGCCGGCAAGCTTTTTCATGGTTGATTCGCCGCCCGGTGGGCATTTATTTATTTCATCGCCATTGGCTATGGCTTCGGCGTAAGGGCGACAACCCGGGTAGCCACATTGTCCGCATTGAGTTTGCGGCAAAATAGTATCAATTTGCTCAACAATAGGGTTACCTTCAACGCGAAAGCGAATTGCTGCAAACCCTAAAATAAGTCCAAAAATGAGTGCTAGCGAACCAATCGCTATCAAGGCATAAAACAAGGTCATATTAAAACTTCACTAATCCAGTAAAACCCATAAACGCCATCGACATTAAGCCTGCAGTGATCATTGCAATAGAGGCGCCTTTAAAAGGCGTAGGAACGTCAGCAGCGGCTAAACGCTCTCGTAGTGCTGCAAACAATACAAGCACTAAAGAAAAACCAACCGCAGCACCAAAACCATACACTGCAGATTGTAAAAACGAATGATCTTCTTTGATATTTAATAAAGCCACACCTAATACCGCACAGTTAGTGGTGATCAGCGGTAAAAATATGCCTAATAAACGATATAGAGTAGGGCTTGTTTTACGCACAACCATTTCGGTAAATTGCACTACAACGGCAATCACTAAAATAAAGCTCATGGTGCGTAAAAAGGCGATATCCAGAGGGATTAAAATATATTGATTAACTAAATAGCTAGTTACAGAGGCAAGGGTAAGCACAAACGTGGTTGCCAAAGACATACCAATCGCCGTATCAAGCTTACCTGATACGCCCATAAACGGACATAAGCCTAAAAATTGTACTAATACAAAGTTATTAACCAGAACGGTTCCAATCAATAACAAGACATATTCTGTCATGTGTGCCTCACGCTATAATAAACGTGGGTATTATCCTTTTTTCTTTATCGATTAACAACACATGAGAAGCAAATAAACGACTCAATCAGTAATGATATTAAAGTGACTTAAGATTTCAGGTGTAATTAGAATAGGATCGATATTATATGGCTTTAAAATATCTTTAAATTGATCGTGTTCTTGGTATAAATCTAATAGTGCTTTATTAAATAGGGCAATTTGTTCAGGAGATAATTGAATTTTATTAAAACCAATAAAATAGGGGGATTCGCTTTGTAAAAAGGCCAAATTAACATGATGTAAGTTAAACTGTTTTAGCCTAGCGCGTGCTTGTAAAGTATTGGCAAAGTACCCATCTATACGATTGTTTTCTATCATTTTTACACCCGTACCATTGGCATCAGTGAGTAAAACAATATCAAATTCCCTCAATCCGTCTTTAATCATTTGTTGCTGTATTTTAACTAGTTGAAAAGATGCATTTGAAGGGCCAAAAACAGCAATTTGCATTTTTTGTAGATCATTGAGGCTTTTGATGGTTTTTTTTGCACCCTCAGGTTGAAAAAATCCATATTGCATTTTCATAAGCGGGATCGAAAAATAAAGCCATTCGTTGCGGTCAAGATTCCAGCCCATAGGAAAGTTTCCTTGAGCTTGCAGGTTTTTTAACATGAGCTTAGAGCGACGATTTGGTACGCTGATAAACTCACATTTATAATTGAGGCGTTTACACGCTAAGGTAAGTATATCAACAAAGGGGCCAGCGGCATTATCGTGTTCATCAACAAATGAAAATGGAGGATAGTTGTGAGTGCTAAAAACTAATTCTTTTTGCGGGCCGTTTGCGTACGTACTCAAAGGCATAATAAAAAGTATAATAAAGGTAATTACTCTTTTCATGATGCCTCCAATAGACTATATGTCTTTAGGTTTTTCTATGTAATAACCTTGAACGCCATCTAAACACAAAGTTTCTATAATGTGCTTTTCTTCTTGGCTCTCAACGCCCTCAGCAAATACGCTAACACCAATGCGGTGGGCTAAATCGACCATTAAGCGCATAAAGTACTGATTGTTTTTATCGTCTTCGAGGCCGCGAGTATAACTTGCGTCCATTTTAATAAAATCAGGTTTTAAATCGCGGAAAAACTTAAATGAAGTTAAGCCAACACCAAAACGTTCAACTGTAACGCGTGCGCCAACACGGTGAACCATGTCGATAAAGCGCTTACTAGCCTTGATGTTTTGCTGTAAACCAAACTCACTTACTTCAAATACAAGTTTAGATGCAATATGCGTATCTTTCAATAATCGGCGCTCTAGCCAAATTACAAACTGATCGTTGTGTGCACTAGAGGCTGTTACGTTTAAACCAAAAAACTTTTCAGATAAATTACGGCTTTTAACCTTTTCAAGAGAAGAGTCGATAATTAAGCGATCAATTTCTATTGCCATATCAAGCTTTTCGGCCATCGCTAAAAAAGAAGCGGTAGGCAGTACTTGATTGTCTTCTGTTTTAAATCGAACTTGTACTTCAGCGTAGGCTTTTATGCTTTTACCAAGCGGCATAATGTTTTGCATCACTAAATGCACGCGCTTAGATTCAATAACTTCTTTAATAACCTTACGCCAGTTTTGGTTACCAAAACCCGCACTTACGTTATTAACTAAATCGGTTTCGCGTTGTACGTGCCATGCGTTTACTTGTTTTGATTGCGCCATGCTCATTGCGTTATCAACAACAGAAAGCAATTCGCCTAACGGCTTACCTTTTTCGTAACCTACAATACCCGTATTAGCTACCGAGCTTAACTCTTGGTTTTGTTGGTACTGCGTGAAGCGCGATTGCAGGTTTTCACCAAAGCGCTCAGCTTCTTTTAAAGGAATGTGGGGTAGTACGACAGCAAAGTCAGAGCTGTTTAATCTAAATACTTGGCTGCCAGTGTAAGTGCCGCTTATGTGCTTAATAATATCGGCAACGCCTTTAACGTACTCATCACCTTTTTGATAACCACGGCTTTGGTTTATAGCTTGTAGTTCGCTACAACGAACCATAGCTAAAGAACCAAATGTACTTTGCTCAGTGTTTTCAATATTTTTTTCGTAGTACTCAACAAACATATTACGATTACCAAGGGAGGTAATTACATCTTTGTACGCTTCATGCTTAATAGTCATAGCAGCGCTTTGTATGTCTTCGTTTTTGTTTTTTAAGAAATGTGATAATCGATTAAAGCTAGGTACTAAATCTTTTCCCATTTTTTTCAATCGAGTGCCATCTAGTGCTGTTTCTAAATCATTATCAACTTGGTTTTGATTGATATAAATATCGATAATGTCAGCAACTGTTGTACTTATGTTTTTATTTAAATGGTAAAAAATAGATTTCATTAGAATTATAGGAATAATAACTAAAATGGCAGAAATCAAAATAACAATAAAAAGGGACGTTTGTAGCTGCGACGCTAAATGCTCAATGTTAAGTACAAATTCAACTTTTATATCTGAGGCGTCATTTACAGCAAATTGAGGGCGCACTGAGTTAAAGTTAGAGAGTACAAAATCAGCAAACATTGGTAATTGAGTAGGGGGGTTAATGCTAAATATTTCAGCCCCTTGGTAATCTCTTAGAGTGAAGCTTGAAAACGTTTTACCATCTGCAATTGATTGTTTTAAATTTTGAGCAGAAATATCATCTAAAGAAAGGTCATTAATATACTTAGTAACAGTAGTTTGCGCACTTTTTTGTGCATCACTTACCGCAGTATCAAAGCTTATAGATATGAAGTAGCTTCCTGCTGCAACACACAATAACCAAGAGATAATTTGTATAAAAATAAGTTTTTTAAATCCAGCCATGTTTTCAGTCTTTTAATAATTCAAAAGGGAAGGAATCAAGTCCTTGATTAATAAACTAAGTACAGCGCATTAAGGAATAAACTAATGCTTTAGTTATATAAGGAAGAGTAGTGGAATTAGCTTGAGATGTCTATGAAATTCTTAGAATTGGCT